>NZ_JAJUFJ010000007.1:0-137055 GCF_029266045.1 Caproiciproducens galactitolivorans
ATTGGAAAGGAATTTCATTATGACGATTTATCCTGTTCAGAGTGAACGTTTTTTTCAGTACGGCCAGATTTTAAAGGGCTATGACTGCAGCGAGCTTCTGCAAAAGATGGCGGACACCCCGCTGCCGGAAAACCATACGATTTACGTTCCCTCCGACCCGGAGCTGGAAAAGCTGAAAATCTTCCGGGATTTTGAAAACCGCGGCTTCGGCGGGCTTCCGCTCCAGATGGGCTACTGCAACGGCAGCAACGTGAAGCTGAACGCGGTGGAATACCACCGCACCTCGGAAATCAATATCGCCGTTTCGGACCTGATTCTGCTGGCCGGTTCCCGCAACGACCTCGATTCCAAAACATACACGTACGATACCTCGCTGATCGAAGCGTTTCGGGTTCCTGCCGGCTGCGTATTTGAAATTTACGCGGGCACCCTGCATTACGCACCGTGCAACGCCGAGGAAGGCGGGTTCCGCAATGTGGTTGTTCTTCCAAAGGGGACCAATCTGCCGCTTGAAACCCGCACCGCAAGAGAATTTGAAGACCAGCTCCTCTTTGCAAAAAACAAATGGCTGGTGGCGCACCCGGAATCCGGTCTGGAAAAAGAAGGCGCATATGTGGGCCTGAAAGGATGGAATATTACAGTAAGTTGATTCGAAACGGAGGCTTTGTTATGGGAAATCAATGCGTACTTGGTCTGGACGTCGGCACCTCCGGGTGCAAAATTCTCGCGCTGAGCGACACGGGAGAAATCCTGCAATCCGTTGTGGAGGAATACCCCTGCTACACACTGCGGGAAGGATGGTCCGAACAGGACCCGGAGGACTGGTGGAAAGGGGTCCGGAACGGACTGAAGCGAATCCTCCCCCTGCTTGGCGGCAAGGAAATCTGCGCGGTCGGCTTTTCCGGGCAAATGCACGGCATGGTCGCGCTGGACGAGAACTTGCAGGTCGTCCGCCGGGCTATTTTATGGAATGACCAGCGTACCGGAAAGCAGTGCGACGAAATCACCGAAGCGGCGGGCGGGCTTGAACGCCTGCTGGATATCACCAACAACCGGATGCTTACGGGCTATACGGGCGGAAAAATCCTTTGGATGAAGGAAAACGAGCCGGAAAACTACAACAAAACGCGGTTTATTCTGAACCCGAAGGATTACATACGCTTCAAGCTTTCCGGCGAAATCGCAACGGATGTTTCCGACGCTTCCGGCACCGGTCTGTTTAACGTGAAAGAACGCAGATGGGCGACGGATCTTATCCGCAAAATCGGATTGGATCCGGATATTTTCCCGAAGGTTGTGGAATCCACGGACGCGGTAGGGCATGTTTCTAGGGAAGCCGCGGGGCTGACCGGAATCCCGGAGGGGACGGTTGTCGCGGGGGGCGGCGGGGACGCCGTTATTTCCACAACCGGGTTGGGGCTGATCAAGCCCGGCCGCATCGGCATTACGCTGGGCACCTCGGGCGTGGCGGCCATGGGGCTTCCGGCTTTCCTTCCGAATCCGGACGGCATGCTTCAGGTTTTCTGCGGCAACGCGCCGGGTTCCTATAACGCGATGGGTGTTACCCTTTCTGCCGCGGGCGCTTACCAATGGTTCCGCGGCGCGCTCGGGGAGTATGAACTGGAGAAAGCAAAGCAGACGGGCAAAAGCGCGTTCCGCCTGCTGGACGAAAAGGCGGCGGCGGTTCCCCCCGGTGCGGACGGCCTGATTTTTCTGCCGTATCTGACCGGCGAACGCGCGCCGATCAACGACCCGAACGCCAAGGGCGCGTTCCTCGGTTTAACTTCAAGGCACAGCAAGGGGCATTTTGCCCGCGCTGTTCTGGAGGGCGTAGCCTTCTCTCTGAAACAGGTTTACGACCTCATTATGGGTGGAAATATGGATATTGTATCGGATGAAATCGTGCTGGCGGGGGGCGGAGCAAACAGTCCCCTCTGGCGCCAGATTTTTGCCGACGTGTTCAATCTTCCGGTGCGCACCGTTTACGGCAGCGCGGAGGGCGGCTCCTTCGGCGCGGCGCTTGCGGCCGGGGTTACGGCGGGAATCTGGAAAAATCTTGAGGAAACCGTTCCGTTGATCAAGCCGGAAAGCAAAACGCTTCCCGTTCCCGAAAATGTACCGCTTTATCAGGAACAATATCAAAAATACACTAAATTTTACGGGGCTTTGAAATGGAGCTTTAAATGATTCGGTTTTAAGGAGGCCTTTTTTATGATACAGAATATACCGGAGGTCCGGCTGGGCATGATTGCCGTAAGCCGCGACTGCTTTATCATCTCTTTGTCGGAAAAGCGCAGAAAGGCAATTGCGGAAAGCTACGCCGCAAGGGGCGGCAAAATTTACGAAGCAAAAACTACTGTGGAAAACGAGCAGGATATGCTCAGGGCGGTGGAAGAAGCCAAGAACGCCGGCTGCAATGCGCTGGTGGTATTCCTTGGGAACTTCGGGCCGGAAACGCCGGAAACTCAAATTGCCCAGCGCTTTCGCGGTCCTGTCATGTATGTCGCCGCCGCGGAGGAAACCGGAAAAGACCTGATTAACGGGAGGGGCGACGCATACTGCGGTATGCTGAATTGCTCCTACAACCTCAACCTTCGCCATATGCCGGCGGTTATCCCCGAATACCCGGTCGGCACCGCGGACGACATCGCCGCAATGATTGAGGATTTTGTCCCGGTCGCCCGCGCCGTCATCGGGCTGAAATCGTTGAAAGTCATTACCTTTGGCCCGCGCCCGCAGGACTTTTTCGCCTGTAACGCGCCGATTCAGCCGCTTTACGACCTCGGCATTGAAGTCCAGGAAAATTCCGAGCTTGACCTGCTCGTTTCCTACCGGGCGCACGCGGGCAATAAAAGGATACCGGGAATTGTGGACGACATGGCGAAGGAGCTTGGGACAAAGGGCAACCAGTATCCCGACCTTCTTCCCCGCATGGCGCAGTTCGAACTGACCCTTCTCGACTGGGCGGAACAAAACAGGGGTTCCCGCGACTACGTCGTTTTCGCGGACAAATGCTGGCCCGCGTTCCCGAAGGAATTCGGCTTCGAGCCCTGCTATGTGAACAGTCGCCTGGCTTCCAGAGGAATTCCGGTTGCCTGCGAAGTGGATATTTACGGTGCGGTCAGCGAATACATCGGCGCCTGCATCACCGGGGACGCGGTCACGCTGCTGGATATCAACAACAGTGTCCCGAAGGACCTGTATGAGGAGGACATTAAGGGCAAGTACCGCTATGCGCCGGAAGAAACCTTTATGGGCTTCCACTGCGGCAACACGCCGTTTTGCAAGCTTTCCAACGGCGCGGTAAAATACCAGCTCATCCAGAACCGGCTTTTGGAAAACGGGCAAAAACCGGACTTCACGCGCGGCACGCTGGAGGGCGACATCGCGCCCGGGAAAATTACATTCTTCCGTCTGCAAAGCACCTCCGACGCAAGGCTGACGTCCTATATCGCCCAGGGCGAAATCCTCCCTGTGGCAACCCGTTCCTTCGGCGGTATCGGTATCTTCGCGATTCCGGAAATGGGAAGGTTCTACCGCCATGTGCTGATTGAAAAGCATTTCCCGCATCACGGCGCGGTGGCGTTCGGCCATGTGGGCAAATCCCTTTTCACCCTTTTCCGTTATCTTGGCTTGGAGGACATCTCCTTCAACCAGCCGAAAAATATGCTGTATAAAACGGAAAACCCGTTTGCCTAATTCATTTCATTCCTTCCTTTAAATAAGCCCCGTCCTCTCCCGTTTCTTGGGAAAGGGCGGGGCTGGTTTCTTTATCCTTTTCGGACGGCGCTATTCGTCCGCATTGTCGTAATCATCCAGAAAATGGTGCTTCTCCTTGCCTTTATAATACCCGATCACCGTTTCCAGATTGATCCTTTCCACGCTGTGGAAGATGTTTTTATCCACATTCGGGTTCACTTTGCGCAGCTGCGCAATCAAATCCTTGATTTCCTGCCGCTTGGACGCGCTGTGTTCCCGCGCGGCGTCCTCCGTAAAACGGCAGGCGCATTGGATAAACTCCAGCCCGTTGTACCGCCGCCACGCGATGATATCGGCCTCCTTCACCTGATAAAGCGGGCGGATCAGCTCCATGCCGGGGAAATTCGTGCTGTGCAGCTTCGGCATCATGGTGCGCACCTGCGCGCCGTACAGCATGCTCATTAAAATCGTTTCGATTACGTCGTCAAAATGATGCCCCAGCGCGATTTTATTGCAGCCCAGCTCCTGCGCGTACTTATAAAGATACCCCCGGCGCATGCGGGCGCAAAGGTAGCAGGGGGAGCGGTCCATTTTGCTGACGATATTGAAAATCCGTGTTTCGAAAATCCGGATGGGTATTTCCAGCGCCCTTGCGTTTTCTTCGATTTTGCGGCGGTTTTCCGGGTTGTAGCCGGGGTCCATCACCAGGTATTCGGCTTCGAAAGGGAAATCGCTGTATTTTTGCAGGTGCTGAATGCATTTCGCCAGCAGCATGGAATCCTTCCCGCCGGAAATGCAGACCGCAATCCGGTCACCCTCCTGTATCAGCCGGTAGTCCTTTACCGCCGCGATAAAAGGATTCCAAATATCCCTGCGGTATTTTTTAATAATGCTTCTTTCCGCCTGCTGTGCGAATTCCATGGCATTTCTCCTGTCCTGTGTTCCCGATGCGTTCCGCCCGCCGAGGGGCTGAAAAAGCAAAACCGGGCGCGGTTTTTGTAAAATATTTCTATATTTTTAATTTCATGTAAATTACCTGTTGCATTATTGGAATAAAAGAGGTATAATTTGCCTATAAGGCATAAAAATATAAAAGTGCAATGCAGGAACAGGCGTTGGCGCGCCTGCTCCCTGCATACGGAGACTAACCCTCTCCATACGCAACTGATAAAATCAGCACATTGCGTATTCTATTATACCTCCTGTTTACGGATTTGTACAGGGGTATTTTCGAATTTCGCATTGTGCAGGTAGCGTTGTATATGGACATTGGGGGCCATATACAGCGTTTTTTTATGCCTTACACTCGGGCGGCGGGCTCCGCCATCCCATCGAATCCTTATGCCTCAAGGACAATTTTCCTCCGCCTCCCGACTTTAATAAGCGTTTTCACACTCCTTGCAATTCCTTGGTGTGTGCGAAACCATATAGTGTTGCTTCCGGCTTCCCCGGCGTTTCTGACCCGCCGGGGAAAAAACAGCACAAACCCAGCGTACGACTTATCTCCATCCCGCGGAGATTCGGTTCTTCATAGCACAGGGTGCCCCGGCGCTCTGCCTGCCCTGCCGGGGCGTCCGCCGTTAAAGGCGCACAGCGAAAGCAAAGCGCGAAAGAGCCGTTCCGGCGATTCCGGAACGGCTCTTTCCATAAGGAAATTAGAAGAGTAACGTAATTTTATCAATCTTTCTTGTTTTGGTCAAAGATAACGGCAACCAGAATAATCGCGCCCATAGCAATTGTCTGCCAGTAGGAGGAAACGCCCAGCAGACTGAGCGCGTTATTGATGATGCCGATGACACACAAACCGACGACGGTCTGAAGAATACCGCCGCGGCCGCCGGACATGCTGGTGCCGCCCATGGCGACTGCCGCAATCGCGTTCAGCTCATAGCCGTTCGCGGCCGCCGGCTGACCGGCCTGCAGGCGGGAAGAAAGCACAGCGCCCGCCAGCGCGGAGAGAATCCCGCAGAGGATATAGACCCAAGCTTTGATCTTCTTCACGTTGATTCCACTTAACTGGGAAACATCCTCGCTGCTTCCGACGGCGAAAACATAGCGGCCGAAGCAGGTGCGGTTCAAAATCAGATAGGCAAGGCCCAGAATAATAATCATGATAATAACCATTACCGGAATGATGCCGATGTAGCCAAGGCCGATCCAGCTGTACGCTTCGGGCATGCCGAAAACCGGTTTCGCGTTGGTAAACACATACGCAAGGCCCCTGGCAATACTCATCATAGCGAGCGTCGCCACAAACGGCGGAACCTTCAGCTGGGAAACGTTGAACGCGTTGAACGCACCGCAGATGCCACCGATGACAACGGAGGTGCCGAAAATAACAAGAATGCTCATCGGAATGCCGCTGTCCGGCATAGTATTGATAATGGTGGAGGAAATAATGCCCGTTAAGGCGGCTACGGAGCCGACCGAAAGGTCGATGCCGCCGGTCAGGATAACGAACGTCATTCCGGTTGCGATCAGCGCATTAATGGTAATCTGCATTAATACGTTGATCAGGTTCCCGACTTCGGCAAAACGCGGCACGAAAATCATGGAAATGATAAAAAGACAGAGCAGGAAGATCGGCATGGTATAATCATGCGCAATCCGCTTTACATTTAATTGATTTTTCATTCTATAATCCCCCCGGCTTAACCAGCGTGAATGCTGGCCAGTTTCATAATATCTTTTTCCCCGATATCTCGATTGTCCAGGAATCCGGAAACGCGGCCTTCGCTCATAACCATAATCCGGTTCGAAACGCCGAGCACCTCTGGCATTTCGGACGATACCATGATGATGCTTCCGCCGTTTTCAACAAATTCCTTCATCAGCAGGTAGATTTCGGCTTTCGCGTTTACGTCGATTCCTCTTGTCGGCTCGTCCATGATCAGGATTTTCGACTTTGCGACCAGCCATTTCGCAATAACGACCTTTTGCTGATTTCCGCCGGACAGATTCTGCACAAGCGCCATTTCGCTCGGCGTTTTTGTGTGAAGGAGTTTTATGTATTCCTTCGCTACATCGGTTTCCCATTTTTCATTGATAATGCCGTGATTGGAGTTTTCATAAATACTTGCAAGGGAGGTGTTCATCTTAACCGACTTCGCAAGCAGCAACCCCTGCCCGCGGCGGTCTTCCGGAATCAGCCCCAGCCCGGCGTGAATCGCCTCGCGCGGGGAGCGGAAATGCACTTCTTTGCCGAAAACGGTCACCCTGCCGCTGTTGTATTCGTCGGCGCCGAACACGGCGCGCATCACCTCGGTGCGGCCCGCGCCGATCAACCCGGCGACGCCCAGAATTTCACCCTTGTGCAACTCGAAGGAAACATTTTCAAACACACCCTCGCGGGTAAGGTTTTCGACTTTCAGCACAACTTCGTCCTTTACGCTTTCGCTGTCGGCCCGGTAGTAGAACTGGGTCATCTGCCGGCCGACCATCAACGTGATCATGTCGTCCTCGCTTACTTCGGAAAGCGGCGCGGTTTTAATCAGCGTGCCGTCGCGAAGGACGGTGATACGGTCGCATATGGTTGTGATTTCCTTGAGCCTGTGCGATATATAAATAATGCAAACATTATTTTTTTTCAATTTATCAATGACGGTAAAAAGCGCGTCAACTTCGTGCTGTGAAAGGGAAGAAGTCGGCTCGTCCATAATAACAACGGAGCTGTCCTGCGACACAGCGCGCGCGATTTCCACCATCTGCTTATCTGCGTTATTCAGATCACGTATTACGGATTTCGCTTTAATATTTACGCCGATGGAATCAAGGATCCCCTGCGCTTCGGTATTCATTTTTTTACGATCAAGCAGACCGGAGTTTAGCCTTGGCTCGCGGCCCAGAAAAATATTTTCGGCAACGGTCAAATCGGGAATGACGCTTAATTCCTGGTGGATAACGCTGATCCCGCTTGCAATGCCTTCTCTTGGATTTTTAAAATTAACTTTCTTTCCATGGACTTCCAGGCTTCCGGTGTCAGCCTGATATACGCCGGCAATAATTTTTATCAAAGTGGATTTTCCCGCTCCGTTTTCACCTAAAAGCGCATGGACTTCACCCGGATAAAATTCAACTGATATATCGGACAATGCTTTCACACCGGGAAAGGATTTATTGATACCGGACAACTTAATAATCGGTTCCTGCCCCATTTGTATACTTCCTTTCCATATACTGATTCAACATTTCGGTTCTTACGGATACCCGCCCCGGCGCCTCCCGCGGAAATGGACGGCACGGCGGGAAGGGGTTGAACCGATGTTCCGGCAAAAGGATGGGGACAGGTGGTTCCCCATCCCCACTACCGCAGCCGGAATTATTTTGCGTTTGTCTTATCGATCATGAACGGAGAAATTGCAATCTTCTTTTCTACAGTCTTGCCGTTTATAGTGTCAACAGCAGCCTGAAGAGCGGTTTCGCCGATTGCAGCAGGATCCTGCGCAACGTCTGCAATCCAGAGGCTGTCGGGCTTTTTGATTTCGGCAATGCCTTCCGCGTTGCCGTCAAAGCCGATGATCTTCACTTTTTTGTTCGCGGATTTAATGGAAGAGAGAGCACCCATAGCCGCCGGGTCGCCTACGCAGAAAACAGCGTCAAGATCGGCATGCTTCTGGAGCATGTTCTGCATAACGTCAGCAGCTTTTGCCTGGTCGCCGGAGTAGTTCTGTACATCGACAACCTTAATGTCGGGAGCATTTTTGCCAATCCACTCTGTAAAGCCCTTTTCACGGTTTACGCAACCTTCGATTTCGGAATATGTGATAACTGCGGCCTTGCCCTTCTTATCCTTGAGGACATTGTTTACAAGGTACTCTGCAGCCAGCTCGCCGCCCTTATAGTTGTCGGTGGAAACGTGGCAGACTGTGTCACCGTCGGAAGGAACGTCCATGGTAAGTACCGGAATATTTGCCTTGGATGCAAGTTCAACCATGGACTTGCTGCCTGCGGAGTTTGTCGGGCAGAGGATGATTGCGTCAACTTTTTGTGTAATGAAGTCCTGAACCTGGCTGAGCTGTTTGCTGGCGTCTTGGTTGGCGTCCTGAACAATGAGCTTTACGCCGAGTTCTTTGGCTTTTTCGTTCAATGCGTTCTCAATGTTGTTGTAGAACACGTGCTGTCTGGTCAAAAGGCTGACGCCGACGGTGATGTCCTTCTTGGCCGCTTCCTTGCTTTCCGCCGGTGCGCTTGCCGCCGCGCTTGCCGCGCTGTTGCTGCTGGTTCCGGGGCCGGAACAAGCTGCAAGTGTCGCAACCATTGCTACTGCTAATACCATGCTGATAATTTTCCTAAACCTTTTCATGATAAATCCTCCTAATTAATTTATGAAAATGGAGTTTTCTCCAAATTCGACGGATTACGCTTTATTGCCGCAGCCGCAAACTGCAATTTTATGCTTTACGGTTTCGGCAACATATTTTTTGCCCGCGTTCATGAACACCTTGGGGTCATAAACGCCTTCGTCTTTAAGCGCCTCGCGAACGCCCTTTGTCAAAGCGGCGCGCAGCTCGGTTGCAAAGTTGACCTTGCAGATGCCAAGCTCGATGCTGCGGCGGACGGCTTCGTCCGGGACGCCGGAAGCGCCGTGAAGCACGACCGGAACGTCGACCAGCTCGACAATCTTCTTCAGGCGGTCAAAATCCAACTTCGGCTCGCCCTTGTAAAAACCGTGCGCGGTGCCAATTGCCACCGCAAGGGAACGCACCCCGGTTCTTTCGGCGAAGTCCTTCGCCTGTTCGGGGTCAGTATAAATCTGTTCATTCGCTTTCACCTCGTGGGTGTCTTCCTTGCCGGAAACCGTCCCGAGCTCGCCTTCCACGTCGATGCCGAAATTTTTCGCTTCTTCTACGACGGATTTGGTAAGGGCAACGTTTTCCTCATAGGGAAGCTTGCTGCCGTCGATCATGACGGACGTGTACTTTTCCCGAAGGGCTTCCATGCAGCGGTCGTAGCTGTCGCCATGGTCAAGGTGTATGGCGACGGGAATATCCGCCTTCGCGGCCTCCACCGCAACCATCGCGCGAAGCATATCCATCCCGGCATATTTTACTGTGCCGGGGGTTGTCTGGATAATGACGGGGCTTTTTAGCTCCGCCGCGGTGCAGATAACAATCTGCGCCATTTCCATGTTTTCAATGTTGAATGCGGTCACGGCGTAACCGCCGCGCTTTGCGTTGAGCAGCATTTCCCTTGTGGTTACTAATGGCATTCTAAAGACTCCATTCTAAAACTTATCTATTTCATTCAATTTCTTCCGCGCGAATCAGCGGCAGCATTTTTTCAAAGCTCTCTTTTGTGCACATCTGCGTGCCCTCCATGATCAACGAGCCGTGCGCCACAGCGACGCCGTAGCGGAGCATGTCCGCGCAGGACATCCCGCGCGCAATCGCGTAGCAGATGCCCGCCACGAGGGAATCGCCCGCGCCCTGTACGCCCCGGACCGGTATGTCCGCACCGGCGGAGAAATACGCCTTCTTTTCTGTTACCAGCATCGCGCCGTTCTTCCCAAGGGAAACACACACCAGCGTAACGCCCTGTGCAATAATTTTCCGGGAAATCCGGATCACGTCGTCTCTGGATTCGATTTTTTCACCAAACGCCTCTTCCAGCTCGTCCTTGTTCGGCTTGATCAGGTAGGGGCGGGCCTTAATGCCTTCCAAAAGCAGCTCGCCGTACGCGTCGATTACGGTTTTTACGCCGAAGCTGTGGGCCTTGTCCGTCAGGGTTTTGTAGATGTCCTTCGGAACGCCCGGCGGCACGCTGCCGTCCAGCACGAGCAGCGTGGTTTTGGGGAGATATTCCTCCACCAGCCGCACCAGCTCCGAAACGCAATCCTGCGTAACGGAATGGCCGCTTTCGTTCAGCTCACTCATAACACTTGTCTTTTTATCAAAAATTTTTATATTGGTACGGAGCAAACCCTCCACATTTAAAAATTCGTTTGAAATGTTCTTCTGGTTCAAGAAATCTGTCAGTACGGAGCCGCCGCCCACATAATTGAAGCCGAGGCACCGCGTTTCTTCCCCTATATTATTTAATGCGATGCTTACGTTGATGCCTTTTCCGGAAACATCGCACCGAAAATTCTCCACATGATTGGTTCCCCCATAGGCAAATCCGTCAACCGTTACGGTTCTGTCGATACACGGGTTCAGCGTAAGTGTGGTTATCATCTTTTGTACCCACCTTGTCTATGTATTTATTCGGATCCTTTCCTTTCTGAGGCCCAATCCGACATTGCCTGGAAAATAATCCAGACAGAGGTTGCCCCCGCGTCCTGCAGCCCGAGAGCTTTGGTTCCGTAGGATTTGGCGCGGCCGAATTTTGCCACGCAGTCCCGTGTGTGTTCCATCCCTTTTTTTGCGCATTCGGCCCCCATTGCCAGTCCTGCCGGAAGATCCGCGTTTTCCGCGGCCGCCTCCTCCAGCCCGACAACCGCCGGCTCGAAAGCATCCACCATTGTTTTGTCGCCGACCTGCGCCTTTCCTCTCCTTTTCAAAGCCTCCAGCGAACGGCGGTAAATACCGGCCAGAAGCGCAAGGTCGGCCTCCTTGTGCGGTTCAAGCCCGACAATCCCGCTGATAAACATCGTCCCAAAGAGCACGCCCGAGGCACCGCCCATTGTATCCAGAAGCGTCATGCCGACTTCCTGAAACAAATTTTCCACTGTTTCGAATTCCTTGTCCTTCAAAGCCTCCTGCACCGCTTTGAAGCCAAGCGCCATGCCGAAGCCGTGGTCGCCGTCGCCGAGTTTCAAATCAATTTCCGTTAAAAAATCTTCGCTCTCCACTACTCTTCGCGCCACAAAAAGAAACATATCTTTAAGCTGGCGCGTATCCAATGTATTCATACACAAGCACTCCTCACCAGGCCCAGCCGCCGCTCATCCGCGCGGGCGGTTGTTTTTTTTAAAGAATGGCGAATACGCCGGCATATCATAATAACGTTTCAGTTCCTCGTCCACTTTCAGAATGGAAATGGAGAAACCGCCCGTTCCCTGCGGACAGAACAGCGAATCAATAAAGAGGTCGTGCACCTTGATGCCCTTGCCCTTCAGGATCTCCGCCACTCTGCGGTTTACAATGCAGAGCTCCAGCAGGCTGGTAAACCCAAAGCCGTTCACCATAACGGCAACTTCGTCCCCGGCACAAGCCCCGCAGTCCTTCAGAAGATAATCCATCATGGTATCGGCGATTTCATCCGCCGGTTTCAGTCCCGTGCGGAGCACGCCCGGCTCGCCGTTAAAGCCCATGCCGTATTCGATGAAGCCCTCCGGCAGCTCGCACATGGCCTTGCCGCTCGGCAGGTATCCGGGCGAGGTGGTAACGCTGAACGTAAACGTATTCCGGTTGGCCTTCTGAATTACGCGCACGGCTTCATCCAGCGGAAGCCCCGCGTCGCAAGCACCGCCCGCAACCTTCATCACCAGCGCAACGCCCGCCACGCCGCGGCGTTCTTCCTGCTTTTCCCTCGGCGCGCTTGTGATATCGTCCGCAACAAACACACAGCGCGTGTCGATGCCGTCCAGTTGGGCAAGCTCGCCGACCAATTCGAAGTTCAGCACGTCGCCCGCATGGTTTGTACAGATATAAATAACGCCCTTTTCGTGGTTGACCGCTTTGGTCACATTCAGAATAGCCCGCGCCGGCGGCGCGATATACACATTTCCCAAAGCCGCACCATCTGCCAGCCCTTCGCCCACATAACCGAGGATCCAGGGTTCGTTTCCGGAGCCGCCGCCCGTTACAATGGATACCTTGTCCTTTTTCCGCTTCATCAGGATACCCTTATAATCCGGAAGCGGTTCGAACAGATCGGGGCAGGTAGCAATATAGCCTTCGATCATTTCCTTTATCATCTGTTCCGGTTGATTGATTATCTTATTCAAAGCCGATGTCTCCCTTAACTGTCTTCCCCGGGGTCCACCACGACCAAATCCACCCCGGTGCTTTCAATCTGGTTCCGAAGCTGCTGGGGAATCCGATTGTCTGTAATCAGCCTGGTGATATTCTTAATCGGACTAATCCGTGCCATGGATGTGTGCCCAAATTTGGAAGAATCCGATATTAATATGGTTTCCCGCGCAGCTCTCAATACGCACTGCTTCACCTGCGCTTCGTAAAGGTTCGGGGTTGTGATCCCCGTTTCCACCGTAATGCTGTTGCATCCGATAAACGCCTTATCCATGCACAGGCTGTTAATCGTGTTTTCCGCAAAGCCGCCGACGCAGGACATGATTTTGTGGCGTACGCTTCCGCCGATAAAGACCAATTCAATGTCGTCAGCGTCCAAAAGTTCAAATGCAATATTCAGCGCGTTGGTAATCACAACAATATCGCGTTTGTTGCCGTTCTTAATTTCGCGCACCAATTCCAGCGTTGTGGAGCCGGCATCGATAAAAACGGTGTCGGAGTTATTGATGTACTCGTAGGCTTTTTTGGCGATCGCGCGTTTTTCCTTCGTGTTCTTTTTCTCTTTTTCCTTTTCCTCAAACTCGCGAATTGTGGTAATATTGACCGCTCCGCCGCGGGTACGCCGTAAAAGCCCCTCGTCGTCCATCTCGTTGAGAATCTTCCGAACCGTTACCTCGGAGGTTCCCAGCACCTCGCTCAGCTCCGGCACGGTTACAACGGGCTTTTTCTCCAGCATTGAAAGAATCAGATTCTTTTTTTCAACAGTCAGCATTTGCTTCCTACCTTTCGTTGCGTTTTTATTTTATATCGAAATCTTTCAAAAGTCAACTATTTTTTGTAAAAAATATAATCTTTCGAAAGCAATTTCCTTTTGGACGTAATTCCGGCGCTTTTTCTCGAATTTCTGCACTTTTATAAGATTTATTATAAATCATAACAACTTTTTTGTCAAAATCGAATCTTATTTGAACAAAAGATGAACTCGGTGACCCTGTTTTCGCGTCTTGTTTGCTTTCCTACAGCTTTATTTCCTTTCGAAGTCTTACGTTTTCAAGCAAACATCGCTTCCCTGCTGAAAAGCGGAACCCGCGCAAATTGAAAGTTTAATCAAACTTTTTTTTGCGAGGGCCGGGGAGGGAATCCCGGCGTTTGCTCCGCGTTCGTCTATCTCCATCCCCCGGTGATTCGGCTTTCTTTATGAAACGACGCGCTCGCAATTACTGTCGGGGCGCACTTTATTTTATTTTTTCACGTGCGAGATTGCGACCGACCCTCAGCGGGCCGAACGGGTTCTGACCTCCATCCGAAGGGCGGCACAACCCGTGCTGCCGCATGAGCCACATGCCGAAGCGCCGCTGGAAAGAAATGACCGAATTTTCCCATGATAAAAAAGCCGCCTCTATTTTCCGCACAAAAAAATTAAGTTATTAAATATAGTCGCAAAATCCCCAATTTTTTGACACAATTTAACCATCACCCCTAAATTATTTATTTTTCTATCCGATAATTCTATTAGCAATAGAACGAATTGGAGGTATTGTGTTGAAAAGGATAAGTAATATCAACCTTGTAAAAAATGCGAATAAAAAGATGAAAAAGGAAAGCATAAAGAATGATTTGCTTCGCCTTGTATCCATCAGCATCAGCGGTGTTATTCTTCTACTTACCTGTGTGTCGATCTTTTTCACGTATAATTCCACAAGGGATTCTCTGGAAAAAAGCATCAAGCAGTCGTCAAAGCTCGTTTCCGGAAAAGTGACCCAGCAAATTCAGACTTTCTCCTTGATTGCCCAGACCGTCGGCATGTACAAAAACATGTACGTCAGTAAGGATCAGATGAAAACGTTTCTGAACAACACCTGTCAGCAGTACAGCCTGACGGAAATTGATATATTAAGCCCGTCCGGGTATTCCCAGATTTCCGGTAAAAGCTACACGGACGACCCCGCGTACAACCATGTGAAATACAGCAGCTCCGATTTTTTAAGCGATCCGATTATTGAAGGCGACACCGCCTATTTTGAATATATTCAGCCTTATGAAACCAGCATCATTCTTTTGAAAATTCCGTATTCCGTAATCGGCTCCATTGTTTCCGGTGTGAAAATGGGCGACAACGGAAGTACTTACATAATAAATGATAAAGGCGTACAGATTGCGAACAACGATTTTTCATTGGTTCTGAACAAACACAACAATCTGGAAGCCGCCAAAAAAGAGCCTGCAAAATACCGTGAAGTCGCCGCTTTAGAAAACGATATGATTCACGGAAAAGCGGGTTTTGCCTTTTACAACTTTAATAATACTGCCAAATTCGGTTCCTACGCGCCAATCGAAAAAACAAACGGCTGGTCCGTCAATGTTACCGCATTGCAGTCCGAATTTCTTTCCAGCGTAACACGCTCCGCCATCGGCATGGTAATCCTTGGTATGCTGGCCCTGATTCTTTCCCTCGTCTTTACCACGAAACTTGCCGGAAGACTCACCAAGCCGATTACAGACGTCGTTACTGCGATCGACCAGATGTCCCAGGGCGACCTGAACATAAACCTGCAGATCCGCAAACGCGACGAAATGGGAATAGTTTCTGAAAAAATCAACCAAATGGTTCAGAATTTCCGATTGATTATCAGCGATATTTCCTCCGTCCTCGGCGAAATTGCACAGGGCAATTTGGACGTGCGGAGCAGCGTTCCCTACGCCGGGGAATTCCAAGAAATCAAATCCTCAATGGAAAACATCGTTTCAAAATTGAATGAAACCATGACAAAAATCAGCCAGGCTTCGGAACGGGTCAGTTCCAGCGCCGAGCAGGTCTCCGGCGGTTCGCAGGCGCTTTCGCAGGGCGCGACGGAACAGGCCAGTTCTATTGAAGAGCTTTCCGCCTCCATCAATGAAATTTCAACACAGGTGAAGAACAGCGCCGCCAATTCGCAGGAAACTAAGGATACGGTGAAAGACGTTGCCGAAATCCTGCGCCAGACAAACCAGGAAATGCAGCTCATGATTGAGGCGATGAATAAAATCAGCAGTACATCCAATGAAATCAGCAAGATCAACAAGGCGATTGAGGATATCGCGTTCCAGACCAACATCCTCGCTTTGAACGCCGCGGTTGAAGCGGCAAGGGCAGGCGCCGCAGGAAAAGGCTTCGCCGTTGTAGCGGATGAAGTCCGGAATCTTGCAGGAAAGAGCGCCGAGGCCGCGAAAAACACCACATCTTTGATCCAAAGCGCAATCGACGCGGTGGACAACGGCATGAAAATCGCCGACAGAACGGCGGAAACCCTTACCGCGGTGGTGTCGGGAACCCAGGAAATCATTTCGCTAGTGGACAATATTACCGAAGCGGCAAACGATCAGTCCAATTCCATTACCCAGATTACACAGGGCGTGGATCAGGTTTCCGCAGTAGTTCAGACCAATTCCGCTACGGCGGAGGAAAGCGCGGCGGCGAGCGAAGAACTATACAGCCAGGCAAAAATGCTGCGCGAGCTGGTTGATAATTTCAAGCTTAAGGGGTTCCGCAGCGCTCAAGCGCCACAATCCACGGCTTTACCGGTTCAAGAAGATCCTTGCAACACTCCCGAGCCGGATATGTCTGACTTTCCCGAAGCGAATACGGAACCGTATTCCTTGCCGACCGATAAATATTAACTAAACACCTGCCCCCCGGCCAATGGCCGGGGGTTTTGCCCGGGACAAGCGTTCTCGCTCCGTAACAAACGAAATACAGCCTAAAGGCGCGAGCGCCGCTTTTCCGACAAAGCGCAAAAATCCCCTTCCGAATCTGGATGGTCCAGACCCGGAAGGGGGTACTTAATTTTACAAACAGAACTACGCCAGCTCTAAAATTTTCCCTCTAAGGCTGAAAATATGCCTTTCAATCAAGCTGACCGCGCCAGCCTTATCAAATTTGCCGAGCCGTTCGCACAGCTCCAGATGCTCATTCGAAGAGGATTTGATCAGCCGCGGCTGGGGGCACAAAGCGATTTTCATCGCCACTAAAAGGCGGCCTTGTATGGATTTAAAAATGTCGCACAAGCATTCGTTTTCCGTCATAGAGACCATTGCTTTATGAAAATGAAGGTCCTCCTTACAGAACATCAAATAGTCGCCCTGCTGATAATAATCAGCGGCGAGAAGGGCGCTCTCTTTCAGAATCTGAACCGCTTCTCTGTCCTTTCTGTCGCAGATTTCCATTACGGCAAAACGCTCAACCAGCATTCTGGCAGTACAGATGTCGCGAATCTGTTTATCATTGTACTGGGGAACCGAAATGCTTCCATTGCATTTCACATCCAGGATCCGCTCGTTCGCAAGCAGCTTTGTCGCCTGTATAACAGGTGTGCGGCTTACACCGTATTTTTCCGCAAGCTCGTCAAGTGAAATTTTTACACCCGGTAGATACTCCCCGTTGATCAAGCTGTCCTTTATCTTTTCATAAACAATGATGTCCAAATTCTTTTTTATCGTCATGGTGACATCATCCTTAAATATTCTTCCATATAATAATATATTTAATTTGGTGAAATTACAATAGAATAAAAATAATATTTCGGACAACCAGAAAGAATCCGGCGGTTCTGCCGGCTCTTTTAGGCTGAGCCAAATTTACGGAAACGAAGGTATCGGTTTGAAACCAGTTCCTCGGCGCTAAGGCGAAGGTTCTCCGCAAGCTTCTGCGAAAGCAAGCGTTTCAGTTCGGCACAGGTCAGGTGAAAACCGCGCCCGTGCTCCCCGATAATCCGCTCGATAACCTTCATGCGGTACAGGTCATCTGCCGTCAGCTTCAGGCATTCGCTGGCCTCTTTCACTTTCCTGGAATCCTTCCACAGAATGCTCGCGCAGCCTTCGGGGGAAATGACGGAATAAACGGCGTTTTCCAGCATCCACACCTCGTCCGCAACCGCAAGCGCAAGCGCGCCGCCGCTGCCGCCCTCACCGATCAGGATGGAAATAATCGGAACCTTCAGCGTCATCATTTCCATCAAGTTTTCGGCAATCGCCTGCCCCTGCCCGCGTTCTTCCGCGGCAATGCCGCAGTACGCCCCGGCGGTGTCGACGAAGCAGACCACCGGCCGGCCGAATTTTTCCGCAAGCTTCATCTGCCGCAGGGCTTTGCGGTAGCCCTCCGGGTGGGCGGAGCCGAAATTTCGGTACACTTTTTCCTTTATGTCACGCCCTTTTTCCAACGCGATTACGGTTACCGGCTGGTTGCCCAGCCGGGCAATGCCCGTAATAACCGCCTTATCGTCGCCAAAGCGTCGGTCGCCGTGCATCTCGATAAAATCCTGAAAAATATTCGCAATATAATCGCTTCCCGTCGGCCGGTTCTTGGCGCGGGCGGCGTTCACTTTCTCATACGCGTTCATCCGGAAACCTCCTTATGCAGGGAAAGCAGGGTTGTAATCTGCTTTTTCTGTTCCTTCCGTTCAGAAATCATGTCGACAAACCCTTTTTCCAGAAGAAATTCCGCCCGCTGAAAGCCCGCAGGCAGCTTCTGCCGCATGGTCTGTTCAATGACACGCGGTCCGGCAAAGCCGATGAGAGCGTTCGGTTCCGCAAGGATGATATCCGCCTCCATGCCGAAGCTGGCGGTTACGCCGCCGGTTGTCGGGTCGGTCAGAACGGCAATGTACAGGTTGCCGGCGTCGCTGTGGCGTTTCACCGCGCCGCTGGTTTTCGCCATTTGCATAAGGGAAAGGATTCCCTCCTGCATTCTGGCGCCGCCGGACACAATATAACCCACCACCGGAAGTGAATGCTCCGTGGCGTATTCAAAGATGCGCGTGATCTTTTCCCCGACCACAGTTCCCATGCTGCCCATCATGAAGCGGGCCTCCATCACGAACAGCGCGCAGGGGAAACCGCCGATTTCGGCGGTGCCGGTTACGACGGCCTCTTTTTCCGCGCTTTCCAACCGGGCGTGCTTAATTTTTTCCGGATAGTTTGGAAAATTGAGCGGGTTTTTCGAAAGAAGATTACTGTTTAGTTCGATAAAGGTGTTTTCATCCGCAATAAAATGAATCCGCTGGCGTGCGTTCATGCGGAAATAATAGCCGCATTCCGGGCAGACATTTGCATTTGCATTCAGCTCGCCGGTTAACAGCGGCTTTTTACAGGAAGGGCAAAGAACGCACATTTCGCCCGGAACATCCGGCGACGGCACCTTGTAAATCCTGCTTGAACGCTCAAGCTCGTTTTTCGGGCGCCGGAAAAACTCTTTTCTCAAAATCATGCGTATCCCCGTTTCTCAATAAAATCAGTACAGTAATTTCCGGCCTTGAACTCCGGATCGTTCAGAATTTCCATTTGCAGCTCCGCGTTGTGCTCTACGCCATCGATTACCAGCTCGCCTAGCGCCGCCTGCATCTTGCGCACGGCCTCCTCGCGGGTCTGCGCGTGCACAATCAGCTTGCCGATCATGGAATCGTAAAACGGCGGGACAACATAGTCCTGGTACAGGGCGGTGTCGAAGCGCACCCACGGTCCGCCCGGGACATGTAGGAAGGAAACCTTACCACCGCCGGGGGTAAATCCCTTCTTCGGGTTTTCCGCGTTAATGCGGCACTCGATGGCATGCCCCTCGGTGCGCACATCCTGCTGATGGAAGGAGAGCGGAACGCCCGCGGCAATGCGGATCTGCCATTTCACAAGGTCGATCCCCGTTACCATTTCGGTAACCGGATGTTCAACCTGCAAACGCGTATTCATTTCCATGAAATAAAAATTGCCGGACGAATCCATCAGGAACTCAATGGTTCCGGCGTTTACATAGTTGACGGCGCGCGCGGCCCGTACTGCCGCGTCCATCATTTTCCGGCGCGTTTCCTCGCGCACGGCGGGGGAGGGGCTTTCCTCCAAAAGCTTCTGCCGTTTGCGCTGGATCGAACATTCCCGCTCGCCAAGGCAGACGGTGTTGCCGAAGCGGTCGCACAGGATCTGCATTTCAATATGTTTTACGGGGGAAAGAAATTTTTCCATGTAAACCGTACCGTCGCCGAATGCGCTCTGCGCTTCGGAGGAAGCGGTCGCATATGCGTTCTGCAGATCTTCCGGGCCGTTTACGGTACGGATTCCGCGCCCTCCGCCGCCCGCGCTGGCTTTAATCAGAAGCGGATACCCGATTTTATCGGCTTCCTCCCGCAGGCGGGAAGGGTCGTCGATGCGGTCGCAGCCCGGTACCACCGGAACACCCGCCTCGCGCATGGTCCGGCGCGCGGCGTCCTTGTCGCCCGTCTTACGAATCAGGTCGGCGTCCGGCCCGATAAAAGCAATGCCGCATTTTTCGCAGAGCTCCGCGAATTCCGCGTTTTCCGAAAGAAGTCCGTATCCGGGATGAATCGCCTGCGCGCCGGTTGCCACGGCGGCGGACAGGATGGCGGGAATATTCAAATAGCTGTCCTTTGCGAGGGCCGGCCCGATGCATACGCTTTCGTCCGCAAGGCTTGCGTGAAGCGATTCGCGGTCGGCCTCTGAAAAAACGGCTACGCTGGAAATGCCCATTTCCCTGCACGCGCGGATAATGCGCACAGCGATTTCCCCGCGGTTCGCAATCAGAATTTTTGAAAACAAGCTTCCAACCCCTTTCTCCGTCAATCCTCAATCAACGCAAACGACAGCTCACCGCTTACCGCGAGTTTTCCCCCCACAAGCCCCTTTGCGCTTGCAAAATAAAAAGGGCCCCTTTGGTTTGTTAAAATGCATTCGATTTCAAGCGTATCGCCCGGAAGGACCTTGCGCTTGAATCTTACTTTATTTAAACCTGTGAAATACGGCGTTTTGCCCTCTGTGCTTTCGCCGATCAGGATACAGCAAGCCTGCGCCATCATTTCGCAGAGCACCACGCCCGGAACGACGGGATTGCCGGGGAAATGGCCCTGTAAAAACCATTCGTCGCCCTTTACCGTATACCGGCCAAGGGCTTTGTCGTCGTCCGCTTTTTCCACATGATCTATCAGCAGCATCGGTTCCCGGTGCGGAAGGATTTTCTTAATTTCTTCTCTATCCATTCTCTTCTCCTATTTCATACGGAATAAGGTCTGGCCATATTCCACAACCTGTCCCGCAGCCGCGCAAATTTCCGTAATTTCCCCGTCGCGGTCGGCGGTGATTTCATTTAAAAGCTTCATGGCTTCAATAATGCAGAGCGTGTCTCCCTTTTTTACCTTGCTGCCCACCTGCACGTACGGCTCAGAATCCGGGGAGGGGGCGGAATAAAACACACCTACCATGGGAGATTTAATTTCTGTTCCCTCCGCTTGCTGTGGGGGGGCAGGTTCCTGCGCGCCCGGCTGTACGGCCGCGGGGGGCTGCAGGGTTGCGCTGGCTAGCTCCGCCGCCTGTGCGGCTTTCCGCTCCATCCGAAGGGTGGTTTCGCCCTCCTTAAGCTCCAGCAGCGTCAGGTCGTTATCCCGCATAACCGACGCGATTTCTTTCAGCTTTTTCAGTTCCATCCGTCATCCGTCCTTTCATTCGCCCGTATATTTCCGGAAAGCAATGCAGGCGTTGTGCCCGCCGAAGCCAAGGGAAACAGACAGGGCAAGGGTGGTTTCCTTTTTCCGGGCGGTGTTCGGGGTATAATCCAGATCGCAGTCCGGGTCCTTTTCCTGCAAGCCGATGGTCGGTGGAATGACTCCGTGCTTTAGTGCCAGCACGCTGGAAATCGCCTCAACCGCGCCCGCCGCACCGAGCATATGCCCAGTCATGGACTTGGTGGAGCTGATGCTGGTCCGGTAGGCTTTGTCGCCCAGCGCTTTTTTTATTGCGATGGTTTCCGATTTATCGTTAAGCGGCGTTCCGGTGCCGTGCGCGTTGATGTAAATTTCATCCTTGTCCTGATACCCGGCCTCTTCCAGCGCGAAGGAAATCGCCCTTGCGCCGCCAACGGCTTCCGGGTGCGGCGCGGTAATGTGGTGCGCGTCGCAGGTATTGCCGTAGCCGCAGATTTCCGCGTAAATTTTCGCGCCGCGCGCTTTGGCGTGCTCGTATTCCTCCAGAATCAGAATTCCCGCGCCCTCGCCCATAACGAAGCCGTCGCGGCGTTTATCGAACGGGAGGGAGGATTCTTCGGGGAGGTTTTTTGTGGAAAGCGCCATGCAGTTCGTAAACCCTGCGATGGAAAGCGGATTAATCGCCGCTTCCGCGCCGCCGGCAATCACCGCATCCGCGTGCCCGCCCTTGACCGTTCGGAACGCTTCGCCCAGCGCGTGGGTAGAGGTGGCACAGGCGGTTACGACCGGAAGGCACGGACCCTGCGCATTATACTTAATCGCAATATTTCCCGAAGCCATATTCGCAATCATCATCGGCACAAACAAAGGGGACACCTTGCGGGGGCCGCCTTTTAAATACTTATCGCACTCCTTAATGAAGGTATCCATCCCGCCGATGCCGGAACCGACGTAAACACCGAGGCGTTCCGGGGAAAGGGTTCCGGCGATTCCGCTGTCTGCCATCGCCTGGGAAGCCGCCGCCATAGCGTACTGTGTGAAAAGATCGGATTTCCGTATCTCGGCTTTTTCCATATACTCTTGCGGATCAAAGCCCTTGACCTCCGCCGCGATTTTCACCTTAAAATCAGCGGTGTCAAACCTTGTGATAAAGCCAATCCCGCACTTTCCGTCGATCAGATTGTTCCAGAATGCTTCCACCGCATTTCCGACCGGGGACACCACGCCCAATCCGGTTACAACAACTCTTCTCATGTTTCTTCCTCCTCGGCGTTTCCGCCGCTCTGCCGGTATTCCTGCTCCAGCGTTTCAAACAATTTTTTTACCGGCACGATTTCTTTTACCTTATATCCGTTTGCTCCAATAAATGCGAAGCCGTTGTCTAGCTTGCCCTTGCAGGCGTTGATCAATGCCATGGAAATGCAATAGGGGCTGGTTTCGCGCGTACAGGTGGATATGCAGTGGAACGGGCAGGCTTTCGGCCTGCGGGTACCCTGCTTCGCCTCATGGAGGAAACGGTTTACAATCGCGCGCCCGGGCATTCCCACCGGGCTTTCAATAATCCCGATATCCTCTTTTTTACAGTCCACATACGCCTGTTTAAAGGCGATATCCGCGTCGCACTCGTCGGTCGCGACGAAACGGGTAGCCATCTGTACGGCGGAAGCGCCCAGATGCAAGAACCGGCGGATATCCGCCCCGGTAAAGATGCCGCCCGCCGCGATAACGGGGATTTTCCGCCCGACCTGTTCCTCCAGAGGGCGGATTGCCTCAATTACCTGCGGCACCAGGTTTTCCAACCGGTAGGCGGGATCGTCGATCTGTTCCTTGCGGAATCCCAGGTGGCCGCCCGCCATGGGGCCTTCCACTACGACGGCGTCGGGGATATAATCGTATTTTTCGCGCCACCATTTCGAGATGGTTTTCACCGCGCGCGCGGAGGAAACAATCGGCGCAAGCTTGGTTTTACAGCCCTTTTTCACAAAGGCGGGCAGGTTCAGCGGAAGCCCCGCACCGGCAAAGATAATATCGATGCCCTCTTCAACGGAGGTTTTCACCATATCGCCGAAATCACTAAGCGCAACCATAATGTTCACGCCCAGTGCACCGGCGGTTTTTTCCCGCGCGCGCCGGATTTCCCCCCGAAGGGCTTCGATATTGCCGCCCGGCGTATTTTTTCGGTTTACCATACCGACGGAGGCGGCGGAAAGCACGCCGAGGCCGCCCTCGTTTGCAACGGCCGCGGCCAGCCCGGAAAGGGAGACCCCGATCCCCATGCCGCCCTGCACAACCGGCGTTGGAACAATCAAATCGCCGATTACGAGCGGCCCATGATCAAAATATGCCATATGCCTTCCTTTCTACGTGCGGCTTACATGCACAGGCCGCCGTCAACCTTAATAACCTCTCCGGTAAGATAGCCCGCGCCGTCTCCGGCAAGGAACGCCGCCAGTTCCGCGACATCCTCCGGCCTGCCCATCCGTTTTAGGGGGATGGCGCTGACCGCGGCTTCCTTTGCTTTGTCCGCAAGGCCGGCGGTCATGTCCGTTTCAATAAAACCCGGTGCAATCGCGTTGCAGGTTACGTTCCGCCCCGCCAGTTCCTTGGCGGTCGCTTTGGTAAGGCCGATCAGCCCCGCCTTGGCGGCGGAATAGTTTGCCTGACCGGGATTTCCCACGATACCGGAAACAGAAGCGATATTGATAATCCTGCCGCCGCGTTTTTTCATAAAATTCCGGTACGTATGCTTAATCATATGGAAAGCGCCCTTTAGATTCGTATCCAAAACGGCGTCGAAGTCCTCTTCCTTCATAGCAAGCAGCAGGCCGTCGCGCACGATTCCGGCGTTGTTGACCAGAATATCGATACCGCCGAAATCCGCGAGCACCGCGTCCACCAGCGCTTTGGTCTGCGCGTCGTCGGAAACATCGCACCGGTAGGCCTTTGTCTTCACACCGTACGATTCGATCGTTTCACAGGTTTCCTTTGCCGCGGCCTCGTTCCCGGCGTACACAACTGCAACGTCGGCGCCCTCCTGCGCTAGTTTCAGCGCGATCGCCTTTCCGATTCCTCTGGAGCCGCCCGTTACAACGGCTGTTTTTCCTTTCAGCATGGCTGCCTCCTTATTTCTTCTGCGGCGCTCTGTGCGTCCGAAAAGTTTTCCACGTTCAGTACCCTTACCTGTGGAGAAATCTTCCGAATCAGTCCGGTCAGCGTTTTTCCCGGACCGACTTCCACAAAGGTATCCACCCCGTCCGCAATCATATTCTCTACGGATTTCTGCCAGTAAACCGGGCTGTTCACCTGGCGGGCAATCGTATTCCTGCGGCCTTCGCCGTAGGGCTTCGCATCCACGTTGGAGTAAACCGGCAGTTCCGGTTCCTTCACGTCCATCTCTTGCAGTTCCAGAAGCAGTTTGTCCGACGCTTCGTCCATGAACGGGGAATGGAAACCGCCGCTTACTTTCAACGGGACGGCGCGCCCGCCCGCATTCTGTACTTCCTTACAGAACGCGTCCATCTCGCTTTTCGGCAATGCAACAACCGTCTGCCCCTTACAGTTAAAATTCACCGGATAGGAATTTTGGAACCCTTCGCAAAGTGAACGCACCTGTTCGACGGAAAGCTTTAAAACCGCGGCCATGGCGCTTTGGCTCTTTTCCGCCGCGTCCTGCATGAATTCCGCCCGTTTGCAGACAAACCGAATGCCTTCGTCGGTTGAAAACGCACCGGCAAAGGTCAGCGCCGCAACTTCGCCGAGCGAAAAGCCGGCTGCCGCTTCGGGCTGGATCCCCAGTTCCCGCAGGCATCTTGCCGCCGCCAGATCCACACAGAGCACACAGGGCTGGGTGTTGATCGTCTGGGAAAGCTCCTCGAGCGTACCCGAAAAGCACTGGTTTGAAGTGCCGGGGCGGATGGAATCGGCCCGGTCAAACACTTCCCTTGCCGCCGGGCTGTTCTCGTACAAATCTTTCCCCATACCGCTGTACTGCGTGCCTTGGCCGGCAAACACGAATGCTACTTTACCCATTTCCCGGCTCCTTTCAAAAGGGTTTCCGCTTCCCCGAACATCTCGCGGATAATCTCCGCGGCGGGCTGTTCCTTTTTCACCAGCGCCGCGATCTGCCCGGCCATGAAGCAGCCCTTTTTCTCGTCGCCCTCAACCGCTGCAAGGCGAAGCGCACCCACGCCGAACGCTTCCAGTTCCTTGTCGGAAACCTCGCTGTTGTATTCCATTTTCGCAAATTCCCTGGTAAAGCTGTTTTTAAGAGCCCGTACTGGGTGCCCTATCCGTTTTCCGGTTGTAATCGTATCAATATCCTTCGCATTGAGGATTTTCTTTTTATAATTCGGATGTACGCCGCATTCTTCTGCGACCAAAAAGCGCGTGCCGACCTGCACGCCGACCGCGCCAAGCATGAAGGCGGCGGCGATTCCGCGCCCGTCCGCAATGCCGCCCGCCGCAAGGACGGGGATATTCACGGCGTCGCAGACCTGCGGCACCAGCGTCATGGTGGTCAGCTCGCCGATATGCCCGCCGGACTCACAGCCCTCCGCAATAACGGCGAGGGCGCCGCTGCGCTCCACGCGCTTTGCCATGGCGGTGGACGGTACGACGGGAATCACCTTAACTCCCGCCTTGTTCCACTCCTCCATATACGGCGACGGATTGCCCGCCCCGGTGGTAACGACCGGCACCCGCTCGTCGATCACCAGCCGGGCGACTTCGTCGGCGTAGGGGCTCATCAGCATTATGTTCACCCCAAACGGTTTATCCGTCAGCGCCTTTGCCTTATGAATCTGATCCTTCAGCCAGTCAGCGCTGGCGTTCATCGCGGAAATCAGCCCCAGACCGCCGCCGTTGGAAACAGCCGCCGCAAGCTCCGCATCGGCAATCCATGCCATTCCTCCCTGTAAAATCGGGTATTCAATCCCAATCAATTCGCAAAGTGGCGTTTGTACCATTGAATTTCCTGCCTTTCCTTATTCAGCATTCAGCGATCTTCTTTTGTCCACCGGAGGACGCATGCTCCCGAGGTAAGCCCGCCGCCAAACGCGGCCAAAGCCAGGAGGTTTCCTTTTTTCAGTTCCCCGGCCCGGTTCAGTTCGTCCAACAGGATTGGAACGCTTGCCGCCGACGTGTTTCCGAACCGGTCGATATTGTAACGGTATTTTTCCGGGGCAATGGAAAGCCCCTTTTTCGCTGTTTCAATAATCCGCAGGTTTGCCTGATGGGGTACCACAAAATCGATATCGTCCTGCGTAATCCCCGCTTCCCGGATCACTTCCTGCAAATCGTTGCACATGGCGGACACCGCGAATTTGTAAATGTCCTTACCGTTCATCCGCAGATACTGAGCGGCCGCTTTCCGCTCGGAAAATGGGCAGTTGCCCTCTGTATTTTCAATATGGAGAGGTTCCTCGTTTCCGCTGGCGTGCACTTTGATGGACAGCAGGCCGTCGCCCTCCGAAAGTACCGCCGCGCCCGCACCGTCCCCGAACAGCACGCAGGTGGAGCGGTCCGTCCAGTCCAGAAGCTTGGACATCGCCTCCGCCGCGACGATCAGGATTTTTTTGACCCGCTTTGCCTGAAAATAGCAAAGCGAAACATCCAGCGCGTAAAGAAAGCCCGTACAGGCGGCGTTTATGTCGAACGCCGGGCAGTACGCGCCGATCCGCTTTTGCACCAGACAGGCAAGCGACGGCGTAATGTATTCCCCGCGGGCCGTTGCGCAGATAATCAAATCCAGCTCGCCGGAGCTGATTCCGGCATCCTCCAGCGCGCGCCGCGCCGCCTCCGCCGCGAAGTCCGTAATGGTTTCCCAAACCGAAACATGCCGGCTCTTAATTCCGGTGCGGGTGGAAATCCATTCGTCGGAGGTGTCGACAATCCGGGACAGCTCCTCGTTGGATTTGGAACATTCGGGCCATGCGCTTCCTGTGCCGATAATATTTAAACTCATATTTCCTCCGTCATGCAGGCTTATCCTTATCAGATGAAAAACAGGCTGTGGTAAATCATCCGGACAAGTGCGTTTTTATTTCATATATCACGAACCCGGGGGGATAAACGGCTCCTTTACAGCCGCTTTCGCGCGGGAGCGCCGCGCACGGTGCGGGAAAACAGCGAAAGGGCGCTGTGCGCCCTCAGCCTGCCGCAATATATGCCAGCCCGGCGCAGCCCGGTCCGGCATAGGTGCCGACAACCGGCCCTATGTTAATCGTTTCGCTGCCGGAAATATCCGCCGACGTGGCCACCGTCTCTTTTAAAAGGCTTAGAACCTGCGGCGCGGCGGTCTCGCCGAAAACAATCGGGTGCTCCGTGTCCGGCTTGTCCCGCTGTATCAGCGTCCCGATCTTCTCGATGGCCGCACGCATTCCCTTTTTCCTGTCCGGAGCGATCATCTCGCCGTCCTTCATGGAAATAATGGGTTTAATATGCAGCATCGTACCGACAAAAGCGGAGGAAGCCGAAAGCCTTCCGCCCATTTTTAAATATTTCAGCGAATCAAAGGCCGCGTAAAAGCGGAGACGGGGCTTCAGCGCTTCCAACGCCTCACAGATCTGCTTTGCGGAATACCCCGCGTCGCGCATCCGAACCGCCTCAAACACCATAAGCGCCAGCCCAAAGGTCACCGTTTCGGAATCCACCAGATGAATATTCTGGGCGCCGAGAAGGTTTTTCCCGATGCCCGCCGACTGGTACGTTCCGCTCAACCTGCTGGAAATGAAAATTCCAACAACCTCCTGCCCGCTTTTGGCATAGGGCGAAAACGCCTGTGCAAACCTCTCCGGATTCACCTGCGCGGTGGTCGGAAGCCGATTGCTTTTGGAGAGCATTTCAAAAAACTGCGGCGCGGAAAGGTCTACGCCGTCTTTATATTCTTTATCGCCAAAACGGACGGTAAGAGGCATGCATTCCACCCCCAGCTCCGCACAGCGCTTCTGCGGAATATCCGCCGTGCTGTCCGTAATGATTTTCACATCCATTATGACTCCTCCGTTCAAACTTTATTTCGACTCTAGAAAGTTCTTCACCGCCGCCAGCCCTTTCACAAATACCGTCAGTTCTTCCTCGTTCATCGCCGACATAATAGCCGACACCATCTTGTGATGGAAGGATGCGTGAACCTGGTTGGCGGTTTTCCCTTTTTCCGTCGGGTAAATCCGAACAACCCGCTTATCGCGCTGATCCTGCCGCCGTTCCACGTATCCTTTTTTTTCCAGCGTATTGATCGTTGTGGTGAGTGTGCCTGCTGTGATCCTTTGCGAGGACGCAATTTCCGACGCGGTATTTTTTGCGGCCTGAACCGCGTCGCACACCGCCTCGATCACATGCATTTCCCGGAGGGACAGGTTGTGGAATTCCTTCGTTTTTAAGCTTGCTTCCTCTGTGCGGAGCACTTCGTTGAATACTTTGACAAGGAAATGGTTGATTTGCGAATATTCCTCCAACATGCGGCACACCTCCTCAAAATTAATTTGATGTTCAAAACAATTTCGTTATTTTGCATTATAACAAATCCTTATCTACGTGTCAAGAAGCGGTTTGTCGGGGGTATTGCTCTGTTTTTATCGAATTTAGAAAAATCCAAAACGGATTTTATTGGGAAAAACAGGTAAATCAGCGAAAAATCCGGCTGAATTTGCAGGGGTGAAAAGCGAAAACCGCTGTGCATGACTGCGGAAAATTATGTTATAATGTTGATATAAGCAAATGCAGACGGAGGCTCTACTATGAACGTTTTCGATATTGTCGGGCCGGTGATGATCGGTCCTTCCAGCTCGCATACGGCTGGCGCGGTGCGCATCGGGCGGATTGCCGGCGCGCTTCTGGAGGGCGAGCCGGTCCGCGCGCATATTCTTCTGCACGGCTCCTTTGCGAAAACCTACCGGGGGCACGGGACGGACAAGGCACTTGTGGCGGGAATCATGGGCATGGCACCGAGCGACATACGCATCCGGCAGAGCCTTGAAATCGCAAAAGAACGCGGGCTGGACGTAGTTTTCGGAAAAACCGAGCTGGAGGGTGCCCACCCAAACACAGTAGTGATCACGCTGAAGGACGCAAAGGGGCGTACGGTAAAGGTGCAGGGAGCCTCCGTGGGCGGGGGCAACATCCTGATCAGCGAAATTAACGGGATGAAGGTGGAGGTAACCGGGCAGCAGGACACGCTTCTGGTGCTGCACCGAGATGTTCCGGGAGTAATCGCACATGTTACAAACTATATTGCGGCGCAGGGCGTGAATATCGGCAATTTCAAGCTGACCAGAAGCCGGCGCGGGGAAACCGCGATGATGACGATTGAGATGGACGGCGAATTCAGCCGCGAAAGCAACGAAGGTATTGAAAAGCTGCCGAATGTCATCCGTTCTATTATTCTGCGACCGGAATAGCCCTTTTATGTCGTATTGAAAACGGAAGGAAAAGAAAAATGAGTATTTATTATTCCGTACAGGATCTAATCGAGACCGCCGAGCGGGAAAACAAAAAAATATCGCAGATTGTGCTGAAGGATCAGGCCGCCGAGCTGCAAAAGCCGGAATCCGTGCTTTACAAAAACATGCGGGAAAGCTTTCTGGTGATGCACCAGTCCGTATCGGACGGCATCAGCCCGGACATGCGCTCCGTTAGCGGGCTTTCCGGCGGAAGCGCCTATAAAATGAATCTTGCGGTGGAAAACGGGAAAACGCTTTGCGGCAAAGTCTTCGGCCGTGCGCTCGTGCGCGCGCTTGCGGTTTCGGAAAGCAATGCATGCATGGGGAAAATCGTGGCTGCGCCAACGGCCGGCTCCTGCGGGATTCTTCCCGCCGCGCTGCTCACCGTAATGGAGGACCGCGGGCTGAACGAGCGCGACGTGGTGATGTCGCTGTTTACCGCTTCTGCGTTCGGGATGGTGATTGCGAACAACGCGAGCATTTCCGGCGCGCAGGGCGGTTGCCAGGCGGAATGCGGGAGCGCTTCTGCAATGGCAGCGGCGGCGCTGACCGAGCTGGCGGGCGGCACGCCCAGGATGGCGGCGCACGCGTGCGCGATCGCGCTGAAAAACATTCTGGGGCTGGTCTGCGACCCGGTCGCCGGGCTGGTGGAAATCCCGTGCATCAAGCGCAACGCCATGGGCGTTGCAAACGCCTTTGTGGGCGCGGAACTTGCCCTTGCCGGAATTGAAAGCGCCATTCCCGCCGACGAGGTCATTGTGGCCATGAAGCGCATCGGCGACATGATGCCCGGCAGCTTAAAGGAAACCGCCGAGGGCGGGCTTGCCGGAACGCCGACCGCCAAGAGGCTGAAAAAACAGATTTTCGGGGAATAAAAAAGAGACTGTGTTTGCAGTCTCTCTTTTTAAAATGCGATCATCAGACCGCCGTTGTCGTTGTAAAAGCTGGTGAGCCCGCGCGTTTGCAGGATCGTGATTTTCGTTGTCATACAGACATGAATAATCTTTTCCTTCAGGCGCTGCGCCCCCACCGGATTGTTGCAGTGGGAAATGACCACCGGCTGGCCGGCAAGGTTTTTCCATTCGCTCATAGTCCTTACGATTGCTTCCAGCGCGCGTTCTTCGCCGCGCGGCTTCTGCAAAACGCGGATGGTGCCCTCCGGCGTATTGGCGGCGACGGCGCGGATCCCCAGCGAAGACGCAAGGATGCCCGCAATGCGCGACATACGCCCGTTTTTCACAAGGTTATCGTAGGAGCCGCAGGAAAAAAGCAAAAAGATGCTCCGGGCGTAAGCTTCCGCCTGCTTTACCACCGCTTCGAAATCCAGCCCTTGAGTAATCAGCTCCTCCAGCTTGCGCAGGATCAGAACCAGCCCGCCGCCCGTTGTGTGGGAATCAATCACATGGATGCTTTTTTCCGGGCTTTCCTCCAGCACCATCTTTTTCCCGATCAGCGCGCTGTTATAGGTCCCGCTGAGCGCGCTCGTCATGGTAACGGCGACAGTCTTGTCGCTTTTACGGAATTCTTTCGCCCATTCTTCCGGCGCGGGGCATGCTGACGAGGACGGCCCTTTATAGCTTTTCATGTCCGTCATCATTGTGTTGACGTTCAGCTCGTCATTGTCAATATATTCGTTGTTCCCTACGGTGATTTTCAGGGGCACAACCCCAAAATGCAGTCCGGAACCCGCAAATGCGTTTGAAGGCAGGTCGCAGGAGCTGTCGGAAATAATTCCCCAAGTCATAAAAGCACTTCCAATTTTACAAATTTAATAATATGGTTTTAAATACCATATATTTTGATTTATAATACCACATTACCCAATTTATAATTATTCTTGTATGGAATTTATTCGGAAGAATTGAAAAATAAATTCAATCGGGTTATACTATTTGACAAACGAATCGCCTTATACGCACGGTTTGCATCGAATTTAAAGAAATGATTGGAGCTGAGCAGAATGTTTGAAGAAATTGCCGCGCAGGCAAAAACGGCTGTGAGCGAGCTGTTGGACGCCGCAAAACTGAATGCCGGGGATATGCTGGTGGTCGGCTGTTCTTCTAGTGAAATCGGCGGGCACGATATCGGTTCGTCTTCCAATGTAGAAATTGCAAACGCGGTTTTCGGCGCGATTTACCCGATTTTAAAGGAAAAAGGGATTTATTTAGCGGCGCAGTGCTGCGAGCACCTGAACCGCGCGCTGATTATTGAAAAAGAAGCCGCGCTGAAAAACGGGCTGGAAATCGTAAACGTCGTCCCGCAGCCGAAAGCGGGCGGATCCTTCGCTTCGGCGGCGTACGCGAACTTCGAGCATCCCGTCGCGGTGGAGCATGTCTCAGCGCAGGCAGGGATGGATATCGGCGACACGCTGATAGGCATGCACCTACAAAGGGTGGCGGTACCGGTGCGCCTTTCCGTTCGGAAAATCGGCGAAGCAAACCTGACCTGTGCCCGCACAAGGCCGAAGTTTATCGGCGGCGAGCGCGCACATTACGATGAAACGCTGAAATAAAACAGAATTTCCCAATGATAAAGCCCCGCGCCCTAGCAAAAGCTAACCGCGGGGTGATTTTTTGGGAAAATCCGTTTATGAAACCGACCCGAATTTCAAAAATTACTTTACGTCCCTTCCCAAAGACGTTCAAAACCGCATCAAGCGTTCCGGGGTGCAGATCAGCACGCTCGGCGAGCTGATGATGGTGGGGGAGCGTTTTAAAGAAACCGGGGTAACGGACGGAAAAAGCGGATAATTTCCTGTGTTTTGGAAAAAATATCCGCGGAGGTGAAATTCCATGGGACGAAAATACAGCGGCCTTTACGAACTGATTGAAAACGACGGTGAAGCAGGGGATTACTTTGATACCCTGCCGGAGTATGTAAAGGAAAGCATTCAGGAGCGCGAGCAGAATATCAATTCCTTCGAAAGCCTGCGCGATTATGCCGCCAATCTGATGCGCAACGAATGAGGATCGGGCGGGGATGCACCGCCCGATACATATTGACAGCACCCCGCTTTTGTGCTACACTTACGAAAATATTTATAGCATATTTGAAACACTGTGACGAAGAGAGTAGTCCCTTTGAACGCACACACAGAGAAGCTTCCACGGGGAACCGGGCTGAAAGGAAGCGTGCGGGAGGCCGGATGAAGATGGCTTCTGAGTGGCGCACCGAGATGGATTCCCATTTAGGCTGCGACGGGATTTCCCGTTATCGAAAGCGGGTATAGGCAGGAAAACTGTAATACCCTTAGAGGTTCGTTCCCGCGAGGGACGGGCAAATTGAAGTGGTACCACGGGAGAACACCCGTCTTCAGAAAGCATACGCTTTCCGAAGACGGTTTTTTTATTGTTCCTTTTCCGAAAGCGTGAGGAACACATTTCATCTCATTTGAAAAAGAGGCTCGAAAGGAAGCATTGTTATGAAAATCAGCGAATGTTTAAAGAGCGGCAGGGTGACGGTTTCCTGCGAGCTGTTCCCCCCGAAAAAAGACGGCGAGCTGGAGCATGTGCGCGAGGTTGTGCGCGACATGGCCGCCTTGAAGCCCAATTTCATGAGCGTAACCTACGGTGCGGGGGGCGGAACCTCTGAAAACACCGTCCGCATTGCGCAGGAAATTGAAAGCAGGGGGATAACGGCGCTTGCGCACCTTACCTGCGTTTCCTCCACCAAGGACCAGGTCGCACGGATATTGGCGGAGCTGAAGGAAAAGCGGATTGAAAACATCCTTGCCCTACGCGGGGATATTCCGAAGGATTCCGACTTCCCCTCGCCCGGGCACTACCGCTACGCCTGCGAACTGGTTGCCGAAATCAAGGCGCACGGCGGTTTCTGCATCGGCGCGGCCTGCTACCCGGAAGGGCATATCGAGTGCGCCCACAAGGAGGACGACATCGAGTATTTGAAGCGGAAGGTGGAAAGCGGCTGCGACTTTCTGACCACCCAGATGTTTTTTGACAACAATATCCTTTATAATTTCCTGTACCGCATCCTTGCGAAAGGAATCAACGTCCCCGTGGTGGCGGGGATCATGCCCGTTACGAATAGCAGGCAGATCAAGCGCATCTGCGCCCTGTCCGGAACGGTGCTGCCGCCCCGCTTCAAGGCGATTGTCGATAAATTTTCCGACCGCCCCGCGGCGATGGAGCAGGCGGGCATTGCCTATGCCACCGAGCAGATTGTCGACCTGATCTCCAACAACGTGAAAAATATTCACATTTATACCATGAACAAGCCCGACGTTGCCGCGAGGATCATGGGAAACCTGTCGGAAATCATCGGGTGATACCATGACGGATCGAAACGAAATCCTGCGGTACCTCGGCTTTCGGGGAAAACCGGCGGACGAACGCACCCTGCAAACCATGGAATCGTGCCTTGCCGAGCTGGAGCAGGCGGTCACGCCGCGGAGCATACACCGGGGATTCCCCGTGGCCTTTTCCGGCGGCGCGGTTACCGTCGGCGGCCTTCGCATTGAAAGCGTCGACCTTGCAAGGCATATTTCCGGATGCGGGGAAGCCGTCCTTTTTGCCGCCACGCTCGGCGCGCGGGCAGATTTCCTTCTGGAACGCGCCGCCAAAGCCGACATGAGCCGCGCCGTTGTGATGCAAGCGTGCGCCGCCGCGCTGACGGAAAGCGTGTGCGACGAATTCCAGCGAAAAATTGCGCGGGAAGCGGCAAAGCGCGGGCTGTACCTGCGCCCGCGCTACAGCCCCGGCTACGGAGACTTTTCCATCCGCTACCAGCGGGATCTTCTGAACATACTGGATTGCCGGAAAATCGGCCTTTCTATGACGGAGGACTTCATGCTCGTGCCGACCAAATCCGTCACCGCCGTCATCGGGCTTACGAAAGAGAAAACAAGCTGCCATATTGCAAAGTGCATGGAATGCCGGTCGTTGGACTGTCCGTTCCGAAAGGAGTGATCGTATTGGGAATTCTGGAAGATTTAGGGAAACGCCTGCTGTTTTTCGACGGCGGCATGGGCACACTACTGCAGGAAAACGGGCTTCCCCCCGGGGAACTGCCGGAGCTTTGGAACCTTACCCGCCCGAAGGTCATTTTCGATATTCACAGCCAGTACCGCAAGGCCGGCGCGGATATTCTGAAAACCAATACCTTCGGTGCCAACGCGATCAAGCTGCGCGGAAGCGGGCACAGCCCGGAGGAAATCATCTCCGCCGCGGTGGGAATCGCAAAGAAGACCGCAGGCGGCGCGCTGGTCGCCATGGATATCGGCCCAACGGGGAAGCTCTTAAAGCCGCTTGGCGACTTGGCCTTTGAGGACGCCGTCGCCGTCTTTTCCGAAGCGGCGCAGGCAGGAAAGAAGGCCGGGGCGGATCTCATTCTGATTGAAACCATGAGCGATACCTACGAATGCAAAGCCGCCGTTCTTGCGGCGAAGCAGACCGGGCTTCCCGTTTTCGCCACCGTGGTTGCGGACGAGGAGGGAAAGCTTCTGACCGGCGGCGACCTTCCCGCCGCCGTCGCGCTGCTGGAGGGCTTGCAGGTGGACGCGCTGGGGCTGAACTGCGGCTTCGGGCCGGAGCAGATGAAGCGGCTCGTCCCGCGGCTTCTGGAGTGCTGTTCCTTTCCGGTGATCCTTAACCCGAACGCGGGGCTGCCCCGCAGCGAGGAGGGCAAAACCGTCTTTGACGTAGGACCGGAGAAATTTTCCGCCGCCATGGAGGAACTCGCGCGGGACGGCGTGTGGATTCTGGGCGGCTGCTGCGGCACAACCCCGGACTATATCGCCGCGCTGGTGAAGCGGTGCGCGAAAATCCCACCCAAGCCCATCGGAAGGAAGAACCGCACGGTGGTTTCCTCCTTTGCAAAGGCTGTGGTATTCGGGGAAAAACCGGTACTGATCGGCGAACGCATCAACCCGACGGGCAAGCCGAAGCTGAAACAGGCGCTGCGCGACAACGATATGGATTACCTTCTGCGCGAGGGAATTGCCCAACAGCAGAAGGGCGCGCATATTCTTGACGTGAATGTCGGGCTGCCGGAAATTGACGAGCGGACGCTGCTGCCGCACGCGGTTTCGGAAATTCAGAGCGTCGTCGACCTTCCTCTCCAGATCGACACCTCCGACCCGACCGCCATGGAAGCCTCCATGCGGATTTATAACGGTAAGCCGCTGATCAATTCGGTGAACGGCAAGAAGGAATCCATGGAAGCTGTGTTCCCGCTTGTGAAAAAATACGGCGGCGTGGTCATCGCGCTGACGCTGGACGAAAATGGCATCCCTGAAACGGCGGAAGGGCGGTACAAAATAGCCGAAAGGATTGTAAAAACCGCCGCGCAGTACGGGATTCCACGTACGGATATCATTGTCGACACGCTCGTCATGACCATCAGCGCGGGGCAGGAGAACGCGGTCGTCACGCTGGAAGCGCTCCGCATGGTGCGCGAAAGGCTGGGCGTTCTCACTTCGCTCGGCGTGTCCAATATTTCCTTCGGGCTGCCGCACCGCGAGCATATCAACGCAGCGTTCTTCCTGATGGCCTTGCAGAACGGGCTGGACGCGGCCATCGTGAACCCCGGCTCCGAAGAAATGATGGACACCTATTTCGCCTACTGCGCGTTAAGCGGCAAGGACGAAAAATGCATGGCGTATATCGACCGGTATTCCGCGCAAAAAGCCGCCCCCGCGCCCGCTCCCGGAGAGCTTTCCCTTTCCGGCGCAGTAACAGGCGGGCTGAAGGAAAGCGCGCGCGCCGCGGCGCAGTCCCTGCTGAAAACGCAGGAGCCGCTCGACATCATCAACTCCGAGCTGATTCCCGCGCTTGACCGCGTGGGCAGAGATTTCGAAAAGGGCGTGCTGTTCCTTCCCCAGCTTTTAATGAGCGCGGAGGCCGCCAAGGCGGCGTTTGAGGAAATACGCGCCAGCATGGGGCGGGAAGCGAACCGCTCCAAAAAGGAGAAGATCATCCTCGCCACCGTAAAGGGAGACATCCACGATATCGGCAAGAATATTGTTAAAGTGCTCCTTGAAAACTACGGGTACGACGTAATCGACCTTGGCAAGGATGTCCCGCCCGAAACGGTGGTGGACGCGGCGGAAAAAGACGGCGTGAAGCTGGTTGGGTTAAGCGCGTTGATGACCACCACCGTGGCGAATATGGCGGATACCATCCGGCTTCTGCGCGAAAAAATCCCCGCGTGCCGGGTGATGGTCGGCGGCGCGGTCTTAACGCCCGAGTACGCAAAGCAGATTGGCGCGGATTTCTACGCCAAGGACGCCATGGCGTCGGTGCATTACGCGCAGGAGCTTTTTGCAAACGCGGGCGGGCAGGCTTAGGGCTTCGAAAGACGTCCCCATTTGTCCGAAGCCTTCTCAAAGCGCAGGGAAAGGGAAGGGGCGTCAGAAGCTTTAAAAGCCGTCAAAAAAGGAACCGCGCCGAAAACCGGGCGCGGTTCCTGAGAAATATTGCTATATTTTCAAATAAATTGAAATTCCCTGTTGCAATATTCGAATAAAGGGGTATAATTGCCTGTAACGCATAAAAATAGAAAATGCAATGCAGGAACAGGTGCTACCAACACCTGCCCCCTGCATACGGAGAAAAGGACTCTCCATACGCAACTGATAGAATCAGCACATTGCGTATTCTATTATAACCTCTTTTCGCATTTTTGTACAAAGGTTTTTTTCGAATTTCGCATTGTGCAGGTAGCGTTGTATATGGACAAGGTCCGTGTACAGCGTTTTTTTATGCCTTGCACTCGGGCGGCGAAGTGCTTCATTTTGCGGTCCCCAACCAAACAATCTGATTTTTTCCTTCGCCGTCCGACTTTAAAAAACATCTTCACACTCCACTAATTCTCGGTGTGTGCGAAACCATATATCGCCATATGCGGGGTTTGGGGCTGCACCTTGCCCGGTGTTTTGAAAAGCCGAACCAATCCTTCTCCCCTTAAAGGGAATGGGCACAGCGCCTAGCAGATACGCGGAAGCCCTTCGCCGTACAGAACCGTGACAATCCGAGTGCCGCCGATGGGTGTGCGGAGCAGCACTTCGCCGTACCCCTCTGAAACAACAGAACCAATAATCGCCGCGTTTTCGCCGTACCGGCTGTTTTTCATGCAGGCAAGCGCTTTCTCCGCGTCCTCGGGTGCGACGACGACCGTCATCTTTCCCTCATTGCCCATATAAAGAGGGTCAAGCCCAAGAATATCGCAGAAACCGCGCACCTGTGCCGAAACCGGCAGCTTTTCTTCAATCAGCTCGATCCGGCAGTTCGAAGCGGAGGCGAACTCATTCAGGACGGTTCCCAGCCCGCCCCGGGTTACGTCGCGCATGGAGCGGATCTGCACGCCCGCTTCCAGCAAGGCGTTTACCATCTCTCCAAGCGGCGCGCAGTCGCTCTTTATCGTGTTCGTAATCTTCATCCGCTCGCTCAGTATCGCGGCGTGGTGGTCGCCCAGATTCCCCGAAACCAGCACAACGTCGCCCTTTTTGCAGTAGGAAGAACGAATGTCGACACCCGCCGGAACAAAGCCCACGCCCGCGGTATTAATATAAATCCCGCCGTAGCCTTCCACAACCTTTGTGTCGCCCGCCACGATGCTTACCCCGGCCTCCTTTGCGGTTTCCGCCATGGAGGCCGTTATTTTTTCCAAGTCCTCCGTTTCCGCGCCTTCCTCAAGGATAAAGCCGCAGGTAAGGTACTGCGGTTTTGCCCCGGACATCAGAAGGTCGTTGACCGTACCGCAGACGCACAGCCGCCCGATGTCCCCGCCGGGGAAGAATAGGGGCGTTACCACAAAGCTGTCCGTAGTAACGGCAATGCGCTCCGCGCCCGGAACAACGGCGGAATCCTCCATTCTGGCAAGAACGGGATTATGAAAATGTTTTTCAAAAATACCGGCAATCAGCTCGGAAGTTGCCTTTCCGCCGCTGCCGTGCGCCATGGTAATTTTCATTTTGTTTTCCTCGCGTTTATATAATAATTATAACAGCTTCCCTCCATGGAAACCATGCAGGCCCCCTGGGGGGCCTCCGGGCTGCAGCAGGTGCCAAACAACGGGCATTCCACCGGGGACAGCGCGCCGGTGAGCACCTTGGCGCACTGGCAGCGCGCGTTCGCGCCGCAGTCTTCGGTTAAGCCTTCGCTGCCCGCGTCATAACGGGCGTATTCGTCCCGCAGCCGGATTCCGGAATCCGGGATAACGCCCATCCCGCGCCACGCAGCGTCGCAGGGGACGAAGTATTTTTCCACCATGCGCTGGGCGGAAAGGTTCCCTTCCTCCGTAACCGCCGAAGGATACAGGTTCAGAACCCCGGCTTTTCCGCGCCTTTTCACCAGCGCGTAAATCGCCGCCAGAATCTCGGGCCCTTGGAAGCCCGCGACCGCAAACGGGATTTTGTATTTTTCGGAAAGCGGCGCGAAAATGCGGCTTCCGGTAATCACGCTGACATGTCCGGGCGCTATAAATCCGTCCACACCGCCCTGGTTAGCGCAAATCCAATCGATGACCGGGGGCATGGTTTTCAGCGAGGTCAGAAGCTTTACGTTGGTAATCCCGGCCTGCTCCGCTTCCTCCAGAAGCATGGTATAAACCGGGGCGGTGGTTTCAAACCCGACCGCCGCGAAAATATAGGTATGCTTCGGGTCGTCCGCCGCCATTTTCAGGGTATCCTGCGGGGAATACACCATGCGGACATGGCCGCCTTCGGCTTTCGCGTCGTTCAGACTTTTCCGGCTGCCCTTTACGCGGAGCATATCGCCGAAGGAAACGACCACGTTTTCCGGCTCTATGCAAAGCGCGGTCAGGCGGTCGATATACGCCGTTACCGTTACACAGACGGGGCACCCCGGCCCGGAAATCATATGGATGGAAGGGGGGAGCAGGCTGACGATCCCGCAGCGGGAAATCTGCGCGGTATGGGTGCCGCAGACCTCCATCAGCCGGAGCGGCGGGCCGTCGTAATGCTTTAAATAAGACTGAATATCCGTCATAGCTCTTCCATTTCCTTTAACAGCTCTTCGATTGAATTGCTTTCTTCTTCGGAAAGCACCTGTAAAATACAGCCGGCGTGAACCAGAACCCGGTCGCCCGGCTTAATTTTCACAAGACCGGCCTCCGCCTCCACCGTATTGCCGTTAAAATCGACCGTGGCCGTTCTTCCGTTTATTTTCAGCACCTTGCCCGGCAACGCAACACACATAACAATCACCATATCCAGCGGATTGGATAAAGCGCCCGCCCTTCATCCGCAAAAAGGGCGGAGCTGTTTCTATTTGGAATTTTCCTCCTGCACCATCGCGGCAAGCCACGCCTGCCCAAGGCAGATGCCGCCGTCGTTGCAGGGAACGGCGCTGTTCAGGTACACGTCGAACCCGTCCTCCGTCAGCTTCGCATAGCATTGCTCCAGCAACAGGAGATTGCCAAACACGCCGCCGCTCAGCGCGACGCGCTTTTCGCCGTCTTCCGCGCGTATTTTCCGGCAAACGGCAAGCACAACGTCGGACAGCGCCACATGGAACCCGAACGCAATCCGTTCCCTGTCGCCGCCTGCGCGCGCCTTTTGAAGGATCTGGCTGACCAGATCCACCTGGTCAAGCTCGATTTCCCCGCCTTCCTTTTCCAGAAGCGGGATTCCCAGCGCGGAAGGCCCTTTTCCGGCAGCCTTCGCCGCGGCAGCCGCATTTTCCAACGCGATGGCGCATTCGCCCTCGTAACCGTTGTTCTCCCGGATACCCAGCAGCGCGCTGACCGCGTCGAACAGCCGGCCCACGCTGGAACTGTCCTGCGTATTAATCCGGTGCTTCAGCGCGGCCCGTACCATTTCGTAGCGGGGGCTGCCCCAGCTTTCGCCCGCGGCGCTGCGGTAGCAGTCTGCGGCAAGCACGGCGTTTTTTGCCACCGCGTCCCCGCCGCAGAGCGGCACGCTCCTAAGGTGCGCCCGGCGCACAAAGTCCTTGCCCTTGCAGAGCAGGAATTCGCCGCCCCAGACCGTTTCGTCCGTACCGTAACCGGTGCCGTCGAACACAACGCCGATACAACCGTCCAGATGGTGCTCCGCCATGACGGACGCCGCGTGCGCGTGGTGATGCTGGAACTTGAGCGCGCCCGCCGAGGTAATTTTTGCGGCAAGCTCTTCCCCCAGGGCGGTTGTGTGGTACCCGGGGTGCAAATCGCAGGCGACCGCGAGCGGCTCAATCCGCAAGAGGCGTTCCATATGCTTCAGGCCGTTGCGGTAATTCCGGCTGATCTGAAAATTTTCCATATCGCCAAAATATTGGCTTACATACGCGCGATCCCCCTTGTACAGGCAGAAGCTGCTTTTCAGGTCGCCACCCATGGCGAGCACCGGCTTTTTCGGGCGCGGCGCAAGCATGATCGGGAGGGGGACGTACCCCCTGCTGCGGCGGATAATCTGGGTTTTTCCCGCGAAAACCCGCGCAACGGAATCATCCAGCGGCGACAGGATCCGGCGCGTATGGTAAAGCACCCCCGAAAGGAACGGGGAATTTACTTTCAGCATATCCTCGTCTTTATAAATCATCGGCTCCGTTGTAAAATTACCGCTGGTAACCACCAACGGGCCGAGCGTATCCGTCAGCATCTGATGAAGCCCGGTGCAGGGCAAAAACGCGCCGAGAAACCGGCTTTCGCCGCTAACCTGCGGGCAGAACGCCTGCTTGGTTATCCGCAGCAGGACGATCGGCCTTGCGGTCGACTTTAAAAGCTCTTCCTCCTCTTTGCTTACACTACAGTACGCACGGATGCTTTCCATCGAGGGGAACATAACGGCGAAGGGCTTTTTCTCCCTGGCCTTCAAAAGCCGCAGGCGCTCAACCGCCGTTTCCTGCTCAGGGGAACACACAAACTGGTAGCCGCCCACGCCCTTCAGGGCAAGAACCCCGCCGTTGCGCAGAAGGGCAACCGCCTTTGAAAAGGCTTCCTCTTTCTCCCACGTCATGCCCTGATCCCGCAAAATAAGCTGCGGTCCGCAGTCATGGCAGGAAATCGTCTGCGCATGGCATCTGCGGCCTGCTTGGTATTCCTTTTCACAGGCGGAGCACATGACGAAATCCCGCATTGTTGTTGTACCGCGGTCGTAAGGAAGCGTATTCATAATGCTGTACCGCGGCCCGCAGGAAGCACAGCTAATGAAAGGATAGTGATAGCGTCTGTCCTTTGGGTCATACAATTCTTTCTTGCAGCTTTCGCACATGGGAATGTCCGGGGGAAGCACCGGCGCTTCCGTATGGTCTGTATATTTTCCGCTTAAATCAATGCGGAAGCTGTCAAACCGTTCCTCCGGCAGCGGCTTTACCTCAACGCGAAGAACCTGTGCGCCCTCCGGCCGCTGTTCGTGCAGGCGGCGAACAAAAGCTTCCACTTCCGCCTGACCGCCCGAAGCGGTGATTTCCACAATTCCGCCGCTGTTGCGCACCCACCCTTTCACGCCGAGTTCTTTCGCCTGCGCGGCAACAAACGGGCGGTAACCTACGCCCTGCACGATACCGAAAACGGTTATGAAAACAGTCATGCGCTCTGATCGTCCTTCGGCTCCTGCGTAAAGGTCTCCGTTCCTTTTTCGCTGGCTGGCTGGGTATAGGCGGGGCGCATGCAAAGGCATTTTTTCGGGCAACTCGCCACACAGTAGCCGCACTGGATACAGCTGAAGCGTTTAATGGACCAGCTTTTTGCCGCGCGGTCTACGGTAATGGCGCCCGTGGGGCATTTTTTGGAGCAGAGTCCGCAGAAAACGCAGACGTCTATATCATTTTCCACATGCCCCCTGGTGCGCTCGGGGTAAACCCTCGGCTCCTGGGGATACAGCCGGGTCGCCGGCTTAGAAAACAGGTTATGCAGCTCTGTTTTCGCAAATGTCAGTAATTTCATATTTATCACCTCTCGGTACAGCTAATGCACGGATCAATCGTGAGAATCAGAATCGGAACATCAGCAAGCTGAGCACCCTTCAAGGTTTCAAGCATTCCGGGCAGGTTCGCAAATGTAGGGGTCCGAACGCGGACGCGGTCGAGGAATTTGGTTCCGTTGCCCTTTACATAGTAAACCGCTTCGCCGCGCGGCTGTTCCACGCGCATGAAATACTCGCCGTCCGGGAAGCCTTTAACGGGCACAGCAATTTCGCTGTCCGGAATCTTTTCTACCGCCTGACGAATAATGTCGATGGACTGGAACAGTTCCTTTATACGCACGTCGGTGCGGGCGTAGCAGTCGCCCACATCGCTGGTAATCGTTTCGAACTCAAGGTCGGAATACGCGGCGTAACCCATCCTGCGGGTGTCGCGTACAATGCCGCTAGCACGCATGAATGGGCCGACCGCGCCAAGGTCGTGCGCCTGCTGTTTTGTTAACAGGCCGACGCCCTGCAAACGGGAATTGACCGCCTTATTTTCCAGAAAGGTTCTGGAAAGCTCGCGCAGGTCCTTTTCCATCCCGTTCAGGATCTTTACGAATTCCTTGAGCATATCGGCGTCCATGTCCTTCATTACGCCGCCGATTTTATTCACCGAAAAAATCACGCGGCCGCCGGTGGATGTTTCAAACATATCCAGGATTTTTTCGCGCATCCGCCAGGATTGCATAAACAGGCTTTCAAAGCCGAACGCGTCCGCCAGAAGGCCGAGCCACAGTAGGTGGCTGTGCAGGCGCGACATTTCGCACCAGATGGTGCGAAGGTATTTCGCACGGGGCGGAACCTCCACGCCCATCACATGCTCTACCGACTCGCAGTAGCCCATGCCATGCATAAAGCTGCAGATGCCGCAGATGCGCTCCGCAACGTAAACATATTCGTTAAAATCTTTCTTTTCAACCAGTTTTTCAAGGCCCCTGTGGATAAAACCGATGGAAGGCACCGCCTCCACCACTTTTTCGTCCTCCAGCACCAGGTCCAGATGGATCGGTTCCGGCAGTACCGGATGGTGCGGCCCGAACGGTACGATGCTGCGTTTAGACATCTGGTATCCCTCCTTACGTTATTTAAAAGGCGTTTTCTTATCGGTACGGTAAAGGGTACCTTGATAATCAACGGAAATCATTTTGATCTGTACGCCGAAAAGGTCGTGTATTTCGTTTTCATACAGAAAGGCCGTCGGGTAAATATTGGTGATGCTCGGAATCTGGGCATCCTCGCCGATGGTAAAGCGCAGGTTATATAAATCGTAGTCTTTTCCGAAGGAATAGGATAATTCATAGCCATCCTGCGTCCGTGTGGAGCAGATCTGCACCAAACGGCACTCACTGTTTTTCATTTTCAGGACTTCCTCTAAAAGGGAGTCGGGGGAAATGGGTATAATAATATTTTCCGCCATGACTAATCCTCCTTCTGTGCAACCGGGGCCTTGCCCGCTTTCATTGCGGCGCGCTTTTTGTCGAGAAGGGCAACCGCCTTCACCACGCCGTCGATAATGGATTCCGGTTTTGCGGCGCAGCCCGGCACATAAATATCAACGGGAATGACCGTATCGACTCCCCCGAGTATATTATAACACTCTTTAAAAATTCCGCCATCACAGGCACAAATTCCCACAGCGACAACCACCTTCGGGTCCGGCATCTGGGAATAAAGCTGTTTTACCACTTCTCGGTTCTGGCTGTTAATGCCGCCGGTGATCAGAAAAATATCGGCGTGCTTCGGGTTTCCGGTGTTCACAATGCCGAACCGCTCCACGTCGTAAACCGGGGTTGTACAGGCGAGGACTTCTATGTCGCAGCCGTTGCAGCTGGAACCGTCATAATGCAAAAGCCATGGTGACTTTGAGATATTCATGATTCAAGCACCTCCCTTAATGTACAAGCGTAAGAATCAAAAGATTGACTCCGCCCGCAACCAGCGTTACCAACCAGGTTGATTTCAGCATACTGTCCCACTTTACACGGGGGAACAGGTTGTCCACAAACGTTTCCAAAATATAAGCTAAGAGGCAGACAGCCGCGGCAATCAAGAAGCTCCACCACTTCATATTTACAATGAACAGGCCGACCATACCGAGGAGCAAAACATCCTCGTACCAAACGGCAAGTTCTACAAGCGCCAGAATATTGCCGGAAAGCTCCGTTGTAATCCCCTTTACCATTTCCTGATGCGCATGGTGGGAGGTGCTGATGTCAAACGGGGATTTTCGAAACTTAATGGTTAAGATGTACAGGAAGCCAAAAAACATACCGGGCAGATATGCGATGGGGGAAACGCTGCTTTGGGCAATATCTCCGACCATAAAGCTTCCCGTTGCAATATAGAATCCAATTGCGGTAAGCAGGAGCATCGGCTCATAGGCCATCATCTGCAAAAGCTCCCTCTGCGAGCCCATGGCGCTGTACGGGGAATTTGCGGAGCAGGCCGCCATCATCAGGAAAACCTCCGCCAGTGTCAGCGCAAAGCACACGAGCAGCAAATCGCCGCCGATGAAGAACAGGCAGCCTGTGAACAGGATAAAGATGAAGTAGCCGCCCACAAAGAAATCCTGCACACCGTTTACCACGAGGGACTGCTTTTCAAACAGCTTGAAAAGGTCGTAAAAAGGCTGGAGAAGCGGCGGGCCCTGGCGCCCTTGGAACCGCGCGCCGATTTTTCGGTCAATTCCGGCGAGAAACCCGCCGATAAATGGGGCCAGAATCAGATAGAGTGCAATTTTCAGGATTCCCATGTCAGATGGCGCCTCCAATCGCAAGAATCATAAGAATAACCATTATCGCCGAAGCCAACACGAGCGACGGCTTTAAAAGCTTCTTTTCGCCGAAATATTCGTCCATATACCAGTTTGCAAGATACATGGATTTTTCCTGTCCAAAGGAGTCGACGAACGTGCGGTCATCGCCGCGGTTAACACCCGCCATATAGGAAATAACCATTTTATTCTCCTTGCCGAACGTGAGCAGGTTCACCATAACCGGAAGAATTACGATCATGCACAGCATCAGAAGCATGGCATTGATATCGCTTCCGCTGATAAGCGCCACGACGGTAGTATTAAACATCTGTGAAAGGAACGGCTCGACGAAAACGCCGGAAAATACCGGAAAAAGGATGCACAGCGCGATGACGAGGAAGGTAAGCGTGTAAAGCGAGCACTTCTCGCTCTTGCGCACCGTGTCCTTGAGCTGCTCGGAGCGATGGATAACGGCAACCAGTTTGCCGAGCCATTTTCCCCAGTAGAACAGCGTGCTCGCACTACCGAAAACCAAAAACACGACAAGCCATACGCTCTTGGAATCAACGAACGCCTTTAACGCGGCCCATTTGGAAATCAGCATTCCGAACGGGGCAAGGAACATGCCGCAGATACCGACGATCATAACGAACGCCAGCTTCGGAAGGCGGACGATCAGGCCATGCATATCTTCAATGTTCCGGCTGCCGGTGCTGTTTTCCACCGCGCCGACAGAAAGGAACAGAAGGGATTTGGACACCGCGTGGAATACCAGAAGAAGGGTCGCGGCCCAGACCGCCTCTTGCAGCCCGACGCCTGCGCATGCGGTAATTAATCCCAGATTCGAAATCGTGGAATAGGCAAGCACCTTTTTGCCGTCGCTCTGTGAAATCGCGAGCAGCGAAGCCGCAAAAAAGGTAAAGCCGCCGATGCAGGTCACCATAACTCCTACAAGGTTGCCGTGAAGGGAAGGCGCCAGCCGGATGAGCAGGTAAACGCCGGCTTTTACCATGGTTGCCGAGTGCAACAGCGCCGAAGTCGGCGTAGGCGCAACCATTGCGCCGAGAAGCCAGCGGGAAAACGGCATCTGCGCGCTCTTTGTCAGCGCCGCAAAGGCCAGGAGCGTTACAGGGACGATAACCGCCCCGTTGCCTGCCGACGCGGCGACCAAATCCTGCAGGTTCGCGATGTGCAGCGCGATGGAGCTGTACAGGATCGCGAAGGAAAAGCCCATGCCGCCCAGAAGGTTCATCCAGAGTGCGCGAAAGGAATTGTTGACCGCTTCCTCCGTCTGGGTGTAGCCGATCAGCAGGAACGAGCACAGCGTTGTAATTTCCCAGAAGAAATAAATCCAGGTAAGATTGCTCGAAAAAATCAGCCCGAACATCGCCCCCATAAAGACAAACAGCATGGAGAGAAAGAACGAGGACCGGTCTTTATACTCCGTGTGATGCTTATGGTAATCCTTTATGTACCCGACCGCGTAAACGCAGATCAGGGCACCGACAATGCCGACAACCAGGCACATGATTAGGGTGAGGTGATCCACCAAAATGTGCTCCCCGCCCTCTGCGCTCAGACCGGCAGCTTCCATCCACACGACGGGAAGCGTCCCCGCTGCGGACAGCAAAAGCACAATCCATCTTTTATACCGAATGCCATAGTAAAACACAAGGCCCATCAGACCGAGTTCCACCACCATAAAAAACTCGTCGAGCATCTGTGTTTCCAATAGATAGGACTGCGTCCCTCCGCCTTGCAGCGAACTCACGCAAAGCAGCAAAACCGTTGCAACAATCACAAAGCTGCTGCAGTAAATGAGTCCGTCCCGCAGCTTGCCCGGTTTTGCAAGGGCAATCAGCAAAGCCGCAAGAAAAGGAAAGACCATTAGCGTTGCTATCATTTCCATAATTACCACCATTTCTCCCATGTGTACGTATTCTCCGCATTTTCCATGCGAATTGCCAGGAGCTAAACACAAAAAATAAAAGTTTTTTTCAAAAAATTCACTTTATTTTCTGTATTGCACTCCAAAAAAATATATTAATGTCGCTTTTAACAACGGACACAGATATAATAATAGTCACATTTGTGCAAAAGCGCAAGATGAATATTGACCCTTTTTTGCCTGATTTGTTAGCATATTTTATGTAAAAGGTTCAAAAAAGGCAAAACCATTTGTCTATTATGACAGGTTAGAATATAAATTTGACAAAATCCCAGCGAAAAAACGCATAACCTGTGCGGTTATGCGTTTTTTGTGACCGGATCAAAAGAAAAATCATCCGGCTTGTTGATTTGCGGCATCAATAATCTTCAGGAGCAAATCGGCAATACCCACATTATATCCGCTGGAGGCGTACACACCGCGCCCGCCGCGGCAAACGACGGCAAGCGGAAGTTTGTCCGGGTCTACAAACATCCTGCGGGCCATCGGCACCGCGGTTTCCGCAAAGTCGGCACAATGCACCATGGCGGCGGGAAGGGTCTCCTTCGCTTTTGCAAAGGTCGCGTTCTTCCACGCGGCGGAACTCTGGATAAGGAACAGAAGCTTGCAGTCCGCGGCATTCAGCGCGTCTTTCGCCTCAATAAACTCATTTAAAATATGCTCGGTGGGCTCGCGGCCTTCCTCCAGCCAGACAACCAGCGCGGTCCCCGCGCCGAGAACGGAATCCGCCGGAACCGGCTCGCTGCGGTCATTGTAAATCTGGAACGGCAGGAGCGGAATGTCCTGAATCAGGTCGCTTACCTCTGTTTTGCACAGTTCGATTGAAAGCTCTTTTGCTTCGCCCGCGTTTAGCCGGAAGCAGTATTTTTTCGCGAACTGGTTACCGTTCGGCGTGCGGCTGGAGGTCAGCAGGCGGTACGCGCCCGGATTAAGGGACAGCATGAGCGTTCCGTTTTCCCATGCGGCGTTGGAAAGCTCCAGCGTCCTGTACTCGCCGTCTTTCAGCACAGCCAGCGTCCAGTTGTGCAGGTAAGCCCATTTTTCCCCGTTCCCCAGCAGGGTGAGCTTCGCATCCTCCGCGCGTTCCTCTTCCTCCTGCACATTGTGGAACGCGCCGCCGCGGTAATACTGGGGCGCCATGTCCACCGGATTCAAGCGCGCCGGAATCCCGAGCGTGCGGCAGATTGCGGTAAACAGCACCCTGCGGTCTAGCTCCCCGCCCTGACCGGTGCGTACAACGCATACGGGCGTTGCAATCAAGCGTTCGCTCTGCCTGTCCGCGCTGACCTGGTACTTGCTGACATACGCCCAGACGTCTTTTGGGTTTTTACGGAAGGAATCCGCCGTCGGCTTGTCAAACAGCCCGGACAGGAATCGGCGGTATTCGGAAAGCTGCTCCAGATACACGCGCGGGCACAGGATATAGGGGACAAAGACATTTTCCGGGAAATCCCCGCGGTAAGGAAGTGCTTCGCGGAAATGCTCCTCGAGAAGCGCGGCGCGAACATCGCGCAGATCCTTTTTCATTAAAGAGCAAAGCATTTTTATTCGAAGCTCGCGGTTCTCGTCTCCGAAGTCCATAGACAGGAAGTCGTAAACCTCCGGGAAATTGCCCTGTGCCGCTTTCAGAAGCTCCCGCACCTTCTGCGGGTCTGCAAAGCGGGCGGCTAGCGCGTCCGCCTTTTCGTTATCAAAGAAACCAGCGGCGTATTCCTTGCGCTTTTGGTCGGCCTGATGGATGACCGCCCGCCTTTTTTCCTTCTGCTCCTCTGTCAGCGCAATAAAGTTGCGGGAGCTGTCCTTCGGCGCGCGGAAAACGAAGTCCTCCTGTGCGTCCGGTTCTTCGGCAACCGCGCGGGTAAAGTCGATTTCGATCGAATCCATTTCTTCCGTGTCGACAAAAACCTCAGCAAAACGCCCGTCCTTCACCGCGTGAATATGGATGCTACCGAAACCGAGCGTTACGGCCGCGCAGCCGGCCTCATCCGTTTTAACGGAAGCAATCGGCGAAAATTCGGAACCGTTCAGCAGTTCAAAGTGGACGGTCACGCCCGCAAGCGGTTCGGGATTTTTGACGGTAACCGTAAAGCGGCGGTTCTCCGCATAGCGTTTGAGTTCATTTAAATAGAGGGTGCAGCCGTCGCGGGTGATCTCTTCCTCATCCTGCGAGGGCAAAAACGCCTTGCAGGTCATCAGCATGGAGCGCGCGGCGGCTTCGGTAAACCATCCCCGGTTTAAAACAGGCTCCGGCTCGCACGCGCCAAGGAAATACCAATCCCCATCGCACCAGACTTCCACCCATGCATGGTTGTCGTCGCAGTGCGCCCAGCGGGGCGCGTAAATCTGGCGCGCCGGGATACCGACGCTGCGCAGGGCGGTCACCGCAAAGGTGGATTCCTCTCCGCAGCGCCCGTAGGAGGATTTCATTACAGTAAGGGGCGAAACGGTGCGGTCGTCCGTCGCCTGATAGGTTACATGCTCGGCGCACCAGACGTTGACCTCCAGTGCGGCCTCCTTCATGCTTTTTCCGCGGACCCGGTCTGCCAGTTTCTTTCGGAAAAGCGGGCGGCAGTCCTCAATCGCTTCATTATTTATACGGTACGAAACCACATAATTCAAGAAAATATCTTCCGGAATCCGGCTTTTCCAAAAGGGATTCTCCCAAACAGACAGCCCGAATTGCGCAAATTTCTGATAAAGGGAAAAGTCATAATCCCCGATATCGCTTGCGGGCATAGTGCTGTAAAAAAACTCTAGAATCATGCGCTCGTCTTCGCTACAGCCACGCATTCGTTCCAAAATCACTTCGCCGTCATGCCCCAGGGTTGCTTTGGATTCCATAAACTGCTGGTGAATCCTGTCCCGCAGCGCCTGTGAAAAATACATATCCATATCTCCTTCACACCTTATATTCTGCTATTCCTGCCCGGGCTTTATCAAGTGGCAGGCAACAAAATGCCCCGGCCGCACCTCGGCCATCTTCGGCGTCACTTTCCGGCACTGCTCCGTCGCTTTCGGGCAGCGCGAGCAGAAATGGCAGCATTCCGGCAAGTTGATCGGGCTGGAAATGTTTCCCTGCAGCGGCACACGCTTGCGGGACTGCTCCAAATCCGGGTCCGGAAGCGGGATGGCGGAAAGCAAAGCCTGCGTATAGGGATGCAGCGGATTGTCAAACAGTTCCTTGCTTTCCGCAAGCTCGGTCATGCTGCCAAGGTACATGACCCCCACGCGGTCGCTGATGTACTTTACCATGGAAAGATCGTGCGCAATAAACAGGTACGTCAGCTTCCTTTCCTCCTGCAATTTCTTCAAAAGGTTGATCACCTGCGCCTGAATGGACACATCCAGCGCAGAAATCGGTTCGTCTGCGATGATAAAGTCCGGGTTCACCGCAAGCGCGCGCGCAATGCCGATGCGCTGGCGCTGCCCGCCGGAAAATTCGTGCGGGAAGCGGTTGGCGTGCTCTTCCTGCAAGCCGACAACCTCTAGCAGATCAACCACCATCTGGGCGCGCTCCTGCGCCGATTCGGCCAGATGGTGCGCGTCGATGCCCTCCGCGATAATGTCCATGACCTTCATGCGGGGATTCAGGGAAGCGTACGGGTCCTGAAAGATCATCTGCATGCGCCGGGAAAGCTCGTGGCTCTGCGCGGCGCTCATTTTTCCGGACACGTCCGCGCCGTCAAACAGGACGGTTCCGCCTGTGGCGCTGTAAAGCCGAATGATCGTGCGGCCCAGCGTGGATTTTCCGCAACCGGACTCCCCGACCAGACCGAAGGTTTCGCCCCTGTAAATGGAAAAGCTGACGTCGTCCACCGCTTTCAGCATCTGGTTTTTCCCAACGTTAAAGTACCGTTTCAGGTTCTTGACCTGTAAAATGACTCTCTCCTCAGGCATTGTCCGCACCGTCCTTTCCCTGCTTTTTCGCGCGTTCGTCCAAAAGCCAGCACGCGGCTTTGTGGGTGCCGGAAAGGCTGGTGTATTCCGGCATATATTCCTGACACACCTTCATTGTATGCGGGCAGCGGGCGGCAAACGGACAGCCCTTCGGCGGGTCCATCAGGTCGGGCGGCGTACCCAGAATGGAAAAGAGCTGCTGGTTGTGCTCGTGTAGCTTCGGGATGGAAGCCAGCAGGCCCTTCGTATAGGGATGGGCGGTTTCGTAAAACAGGTCGCGCAAGCCGCCGGTTTCCACCAGCCTGCCGCCGTACATAACGGCCACGCGGTCCGCAATATTCGCAACCACGCCCAGATTATGGGTAATCAGGATAATAGACGTATCGATTTTCCCCTGCAGCTCTTTCATTAAATCCAGAATCTGCGCCTGAATGGTAACATCCAGCGCGGTGGTGGGTTCGTCCGCAATCAGGATTTTCGGGTTGCACGCAAGCGCGATTGCAATAATCACGCGCTGGCGCATGCCGCCGGAAAGCTGATGGGGGTACTGCCCGAAGCGGGTTTCCGGGTTGGAAAGTCCGACTAAGCGGATCTGCTCGATCGCCCGCTCCTTCAGCGTTTCCTTGGAAAGCTCGGGATGATGCTCGTGGATGACTTCCATTATCTGCTTGCCGACGGTCATCGTCGGGTTCAACGAGGTCATCGGATCCTGGAAAATCATCGAAATTTCTTCGCCGCGGATTTTTTGCATTTCGCGTTCCGGAAGCGTGGTAAGCTCCCGGCCTTCCATGCGGACCACGCCTTCGGCCACCCTGCCGTTGTTCGGCAGAAGCCCCATGATCCCTTTTACGGTGATGGATTTTCCCGAACCGGACTCGCCCACAATGGCGAGGGTTTCCCCTTTTTCCAGCGAGAAGCTGACGCCGCGCACCGCCTGGACAACGCCAAGTTGCGTCTTAATATGCACATGCAGGTTTTCTACTTCCAATAAACTGCTCATTGCGGCCCTCCTCACTGTCTCATTCTGGGGTCAAGCGCGTCGCGCAGCCCGTCGCCCAGAATACTGAAACAAACCATGATTAAAATAATGACCAGAGCGGGGAAGATCAGCAGGTACGGGAAATTCTGCAAAACCTGATACCCATTGTTGATCAGAACCCCCAGCGAGGCGTTCGGCTCCGCCAGGCCGATTCCGATAAAGCTTAAAAACGCTTCGGTGAAAATCGCCGATGGGATGTCGAACATGGCGTTGATAACAATAACGCCGACAGTATTCGGAATAAGGTGCTTCAAGATGATATCCCGGTTGCTGGTACCCAGCACGCGGGCGGCCAGGACGAATTCCTGGTTTTTCAGCTTCAGAATCTGGGCGCGCACCAAACGCGCCATGTTCACCCATCCGGTAATGGAAAGCGCCAGAACGATCGTCCAGATTCCGGCAGGCATGACCATCATCAGCAAAATGACGATAATCAGCTGCGGAACGCCGACAAGGACTTCAATGATACGCTGCATAATTGCGTCCACCCTGCCGCCGAATAAAGCCGAAACCGCGCCGAACGTTACGCCGATAAACAGGTCGATGAATGCGGCGGCAAAGGCGATTAAAAGCGAAATCCGCGTGCCCTGCCAGATACGCGCCCATTGGTCGCGACCGAACTGGTCGGTGCCGAAGGGGTAGGCAGCGCTCGGGGATTGATAAATCCGCGAATAATCCGTATCGAAGTAGGTATGCTTTGCGAAAACCGGGCCGAAAATCGCAAGGAGGATGACGATGACCAGCACAAACAGGCTGACAACCGCCGCCTTGTTCTTTTTCAGGCGCAGCCAGCCGTCCTGGAACGCCGTCAGGTTCGGGCGGGCGATGTGTTCCCTTTCGTCCTTGTCCACCACGACTTTGGTAAACAGCTCCTGAGGGATTTCTGTTTTCGTCATTTGTTAATCCCCCTTTCCGTTGGACGCCAGGCGAATCCTCGGGTCAATGACCGAATAGAGGATATCGACGACCAGCATCACAAAAATGTAGAATGCGCTGTAAAAAACGGTGATTCCCATAATTGTGGAATAGTCGTTCGTTTTGATGGAATCCACAAACAGGCTGCCGATTCCGGGGATGCTGTAAATATTTTCAACCGCAAGGGAACCGGTCAGCAGGTTGACTACGATCGGCCCAAGGATGGTTACAACCGGAATGATCGAGTTGCGCACCGCATGCCGCATTAAAACCTTAAACTGGTTCAGGCCCTTCGCCTTGGCGGTTACAATATAGTCCTGTCCCAGCACATCCAGCATTTCCGTGCGCATAAAGCGCGCGATCATTGCGGTAACGCTGAACGAAAGCGCAATGGAGGGCAGCACGGAGTTTTTCCAGCTTTCCCAGAAAGCCACGGGGAGAAGCCCCCATTTCAGCCCGACATAGTATTGCAGCAGCGCCGCGGCAACAAAGTTCGGAACCGACACGCCCAGAACAGCGATAACCATGGTAAAATAATCGATTCCGCTGTTGTGCCGCCACGCGGCGATGATGCCCAAAATCAGCCCGATGGAAAGGCCGATAAGGATCGCCTGAATACCGATCAGGGCCGAAGGGCCTATACGCCCCATAATTACGCCGGAAACCGGCTGACCCGAATAGAAAAAGGAGGTTCCGAAATCCCCTTTTGCCACATTCAGGATATATTTGCCGTATTGAACGATGACCGGGTCGTTCAGCCCGTATTTTTCCAGTAACTGCGCCTGCTGATCCGCCGGTAGCAGGGAAAAGCGCTCCGAATCAAACGGCGTGCCCGGCAGTTTTTTCATCAGGAAAAAGGTCGTTGTTAAAATGATTAACAGAGTAATCAGCAAATACACCATGCGCTTGCATATGTATCTGAACATTCCGTATACCCTCCCTAGCTATCTTTACTAAAAAAGAGGGGGAAGAACTCCTCCCCCTCTTTCATTCCCAGTTTCCCGATTCTCTTAATTCAGGGAAGCATATTTGAATTCGATCGGTGCGCCAAACGGATGGGTAACCAGGTTTTTCACATTCGGTTTTGTGAGATAAGCGGATCCTCTGTAGAACAGCGGGGATACGACCGCGTCATTAACAACCAGGAGCTTTTCCGCCGTAAGCATATCCTGCAGGCGCTTTTCGTCGTCGGTCTGCTTTTTCGCGTCGGCAATCAACCCGTTATAGGTGTCGCTCTTGTAGCTTCCGCGGTACGGTGTGCCGTTTGTCCACAGATCCATATAAGTCATTGCATCGTCGTAGTCCGCGCCCCAGGCGGTAATCGCCATCTGGAAGTTGTTGTTATCCATCAGCTGGTTTCTTGCCTTTTTCGTTTTGGAATCAATCTTTACATCAATGCCAAGATTCTTCTTAAATTCGCTCTGGAGGTAGGTTGCAACGGTCTTTGTTACGGAATCGTCCTCGGTCAAAAGGGTGAGGGTCGGTACGCTGCCAAGCTCTTTTACGCCCTTGTCCCAGTATTCCTTTGCCTTCGCTGCATCGAACGCAGTAATGTCGCCGTTGAGTTCACGGAATGTCTCCTTGCCGTTCCCGTACATATAGTTCGGAATCAGGCCGGTTGCCGGTGCGGAACCGTCGGAAAGGATGGCGTCCGCAAGGGTTTTGCGGTCGATCGCATAACCGAGCGCTGTACGGATATTTTTATTGGACAATGTCTTGTCCGTCAGGTTGAACTGGAGGTAAGTCGTGCGGAATTCATTGTTGGAGCTGAATTCCGGGCTGGATTTCATTGCCGGAACGTCGGAAGATGAAAGGATGACCCTGGAAAGCTCGCCGGCCTTGTAAGCGTTAAGAGCCGTGGCCTGTTCCTTAATGATGCGAACCTTGACGTTCGGAACCTTTACATTCGCAGCGTCCCAATAGGAATCGTTCTTCTTCATAACGCTTCCGCTCGCCGGGTCGTAGGAGGTAAGTACATATGGGCCGCAGTAAATCATGCTGCCCGCATCCAGGCCGTACTTATCGCCCTTGGATTTCACAAATTCCTCGTTCAGCGGGAAAAACATCGGAAGGGTGGTCAGGCGGATGAAATACGGTGTCGGCTGCTTCAGCTTGACTTCAAAGGTTTTGTCGTCAAGCGCTTTCACGCCGACATCCTCGGCTTTCGCTTTGCCGGCAAGATATTCCTCACCGTTGACGATGTAGTCCGTCATAATGAAAGAATAGCCGTTTGTAGCGTCCGCGCTCATCTGCTTGAGCCAGGAAAATACGAAATCCTTCGCGGTAAGGGAGGTGCCGTTGCTCCATTTCAGGCCGTCCCTCAGCGTAAAGGTGTAGGTAAGCTTGTCGTCAGAAATCTTGCAGTCCTGCGCCAAAGCCGGTTCCGGCTCATGCTTGGCGTTCAGGCGGTAAAGCCCTTCGGATACATTATTCAGAATGGTAAAGGAGTTTGTGTCGGAAGCCGCCCACTGCACCATGGTGCGAATTTCGTTTGTGTCGTACACCGTAATGGTGTCGCTGGACGCCGCCCCGGAACTCGCCGTCTGTTCCGTACCGGACGCAGCGGTGCCGCCGGATGAACCTGTGAAACCGCAGCCACCGGCTGTTATGACCATGGCCGCTGCAAGAATCAGTGCAAGCAGTTTGCTCTTTTTCATACAATCTCTCTTCTTTCCTAAAAATTTTTGATTTTTTTGCTTTTGGAATAATAATACTGTGCGTAAGATTGACTGATCATAAGGGTCTTTAGTTTGTTTTGTTTCCGAACTTACTTATTTTGATATTATCACCATCCTTTCAAAAAGTCAATGTATTTACCAAGAACATTTTAATTCATTTTCGTAATTTTGTATAGATTTAATTAAAAATCCCAGCAATACTATTGAAAATCGAATTTTCCCATGCTATGATGGTTACAAAATCCGACAATAAATGAATGGATCGTGATGAACATTATACACACCGTAGACCAAACCCATATCCGGTCGATTAACCAAAGGGTTATCCTTGAAAAAATCTACTGCGACGAACCGATTTCCCGTGCGGAACTGTCGCGCGAGCTGTGCATCAGTAAATCCGCCATGACGGAAAACATTTCGTCCCTGCTGGATATTGGGATCATTCAGGAGGTCGGCGCCGGAGCCGCCATGTCCACAGGCGGACGCAAGCCCATCCTTCTCAAATTCAATGAAAATTACCAATATATTATTGCGATTGAGCTGAATTTCGAGGATCCGATCTTCGTGCTGGGGAACCTGCGCGGCGAGACCCTCAACAAGATTACGGTTGCGATCGCAAACGACGCCAAGTACCCCGAAAGGCTGAATCTGGTTTTAAACGCAACCAATCTTCTGCTTTCTACCGCGGGGTTGAGCCGCCAGGATCTGGCGATTATTGCGATTTCGTGCCCGGGCGTGTTTGACCCGGAAAACCGCAATTACTACGCGGAATCCAATTTTGCCAACTGGAATATGAGCGACCTTTCCCGCCAGCTGGAAGAACTTTTTGAAACGCAGGTGCTGGTCGTAAACGACGTAAACGCCGCGGCGGTGGGGGAGTTCACCACCGGTGCCGGCAAAAAGGCGGAAAACCTTGTGTACATCAGCGGCGGCTACGGGTTCGGCGCGGGTATCATTATTAATGGAAAGCTGTACCTGGGCAGCACCAACCGCGCGGGAGAAATTTCGAACTCCATTCCTGCCGGGCCTTTGGGGCTGGTAAACGGAAAATTCGGGAATCTGGGCGACACCGTCAATATCCGAGCGCTGAAGCAATACATCCGTACCAAAGCGCCGAAGGAGACGCGGGACGCCTTCGCCGCGCTGGGGAAAACTCCCGATTCGGCCGGGTTCAAAGACATTGTACGGGTCTGGCGCGAGGGCGACGAATTTTTAAAAAAATGCATTGACGGAATATCTGAAATAATCGGCGCGACCATTTCCAATATTATCAGCCTTCTAAACTGCGACATGGTCATTTTGGGTGGTGATTACGTTACCTTTCAATCGCAGATGCTTCCGATCATCAACCGCATTGTACAGGAAAGCGCATTCGAGCCCATAAGCGTGGTTTCCGCAAGTTTGGAAACGAATGCCGGGATCTGTGGGCTGTTCGCCCTTTCCAAAGAGATCATTTTCGATAGAATCTGCAATTATGAGCATACATAGCCTTTGCATTCTGGAAATGCAGAGGCTATCATTTTATGGTATAATGATGATGAAGATGGCTTTTCAGCCATAGGATTCTTCTTTTCGTTCATTTGAAAAGCCTGATTTGAAAAAAGTTTAAATATTTTAACGCAAACCGCAAAAAGCTGTTGGGCCGCCTGCGGCAAAAGGAGAATGGAACATGGAAAAATCAAAAGTTTATTTTGCGGATTTCCGGGCTACTTCGGAATGCAACCTCCTGCAGAAGCTGGAAAAGCTCGTGAAGAAAGCCGGCATTGAAACGCTTCCCTTCGCGGACAGGTACACGGCGGTGAAAATCCATTTCGGCGAACCGGGCAACCTTTCCTATCTGCGGCCGAATTTCTCGAAGGTCATCGTCGATCTGGTGCGCAGGCAGGGCGGGAAGGTTTTCCTGACCGACTGCAACACCCTGTATGTTGGAAGAAGGAAAAACGCGCTGGACCATCTGGACGCCGCTTATGAAAACGGATACAACCCGTTCGCAACCGGCTGCCATATCCTAATTGCGGACGGCCTAAAAGGCACCGACGACACGCTGGTACCGATCGACTGCGAATATGTAAAAGAGGCCAAAATCGGCCGCGCGATAATGGACGCCGACATATTTATATCCCTGACCCATTTTAAGGGGCACGAAAGCACGGGAATCGGCGGCGCGCTGAAAAATATCGGCATGGGCTGCGGCTCCCGCGCGGGAAAAATGGAAATGCACAGCGATGGAAAACCGGTCGTGGAGAAGGACGAATGCCGCGGTTGCGGCGCCTGCCGCAAAAACTGCGCGCACGACGCGATCTCCTTCGACGAGAACCACCGAGCCCAAATCGACCATGAGAAATGCGTAGGCTGCGGGCGCTGCATCGGCGCCTGTAATTTTGACGCGGTGCACCCCGGCGGGGATACGGCGAACGAAATATTAAACTGCAAAATTGCGGAATACGCCTATGCTGTGTTAAAGGACCGCCCCCATTTCCACATCAGCCTTGTAATGGATGTGTCGCCCAACTGCGACTGCCATGCGGAAAACGATGCACCGATTGTTCCGGACGTGGGCATGTTCGCTTCCTTTGACCCCGTCGCGCTGGACGTTGCCTGCGCGGATGCGGTTAACCGCCAGCCCGTTTTAAACGGCAGCTTCTTAGCGGAACAGCCACAGACCACCCATGACCATTTCACAGACACGCATCCTGTGACCGACTGGAGGGTCGGAATTGACCACGCGGTAAAAATCGGGCTGGGGAACCGGGATTATGAACTTATTACCATAAAATAATCCTGTTTCCCTAAAAAAAAGGCAAGAACCAGCCGAAAAATACGTTGTAAAGGGCAATTTTAAAGCAAGAATTTTAGTAAACAGAAAAGCAGGGATGATTATGAAGGAAATTAAAGTAGCAGTCGTAGACGATTCTCCTTTTTCCGTAGCGATGCTGACCAACATGCTGACGGAAAACGGATTTCAGGTCGTCGGCAGTGCAAACAATCTGCAACAGGCTGTGGATGTGGTCGCAAAGGAAAAACCGGACGTAGTCACAATGGACATAACGATGCCGGAAGTGGACGGAATCGAGTGCACAAAAACGCTTCACAAGCTGGATCCGGACCTGAAGGTGGTCATCGTCAGCTCCATGATGGACGACGAAATTATTCGCAAGGCAAAGCGCGCCAAAATTTCGGGTTATGTGCAGAAACCAGTAGACGCCGAGGAGCTTACCCTTACAATTAAGCGAATCATGGCGGACGAAGAATTGTTCGCGGAGCTTGACAAACTGTACTACACCGTATTCAAGGAAGCGCTCAGCGATACGTTCAATAAATTTTTCCACGCCGTCCCGGAATACCGCGATGAACAGAAAGCCAACATCGAGCAGACTTCGCGCGGGATCTCCTCGGTAATGGGCATTATCGGGCGCTACGGCGGTCGCATGATTCTGGACATGTCTACGGATACGGCTTCCGGAATTGCGCGGACGCTGTTCAAAATCGACCAGCCGACAAAAGAGCACATTATAAACGTAATCGGCGAACTTTCAAATATTATCGCCGGGAACGCATGCTCGCTGATGAATAAAAGCAATCCGCTTTTCGGGCTTCGCGTTGCTCCGCCGACCATTGTGTACGGCGAATTAATTAAAATTTCAAACTCCGAACTGAACACGGTTACTTCCGTGAAGGCGGACACCACTTTTGGCGAGATTTATATGAATATTGGGTTTAACAGAGGCGAGTGTGAATGAGTAATAAATATGAAGAAGCCTTTTCCAATACCTTTCTGAACGTAATGCCTCAGTTCGGTATTGAAAGCGTCACGCTGGAAAGGCAGACGGAATGCGGAAGCAAAATCGACGCCCCCGGCGTAGTGTGCATCATCGGCGTGACAGGGGACCTGCATGGGAACGTCATTTTTGCCATGACGGACGAATGCGCAAAAATGGTTGCTTCTTCCATGATGGGCGGAATGCCGATATTAGAATTCGACGAAATGGCACAGAGCGCCATTTCAGAGCTGGGAAACATGCTTGCCGCAGGCGCATGCACCTATTTGGAAATTATGGGAATCAAGGCGGATATTTCAACGCCAACCTTAATGCACGGCGATTTTGTCGTGCAGGCAAGCTTTGAGCAGGTAACGTGTCTGGAGATGCGCATTAACGATATGCATTTCTACATATACGTTTCCCTGGAAAGAAAATAACGGCTAAAACATCATTTTAAAGTCGAACCCCGGCTTGCGCCGGGGTTTTTTGCTGTTAATTTCTTTTTTTCTACAACCAGATTACCCTTGACAATTCCGCCTATTATGATTCGCATCCGCTTTTTTCCCTTTGAAAGTATTTTCTTCTATTCTTAAATTTTTAAATAGAAAATATTTTTGGATTTAATTTTCCCCTGTTTAAGCGGCTGGAATTCCGAATTCGCAAAATCCGACTTAATCTCTCATTTTCCCCACATCTCCGACATTCAATTTATTCCTATAAAAATTCATTTGAAAAATATTCACAAATCCGGATAATTCGAATTGAGTGGTTTTATATTTATTAACAAATACTGTTAGACAGTATTTAAAACTATTTGAAAAGGAGTTGTATTGAAATTGAATGTCAGAAAACTAGGCGCACTTCTCTTGTCCTTCGCAATTTTTCTGTCGGTGATTATAATGCCGCAGCCGGCATACGCCGCAGAGAAAGAGGGGAACAAATACCCCATTGTGTTTTGCCACGGCAACGCTGGGTGGGGCCGGGATGAGATGCTGGGCTACCGGTACTGGGGAGGACTAGTAGACCTGCAGAAAAAACTGACCGACGCCGGCTATCCAACGTATACCGCTGCCGTCGGCCCGTTTTCCAGCAACTGGGACCGTGCCTGTGAGCTTTACGCGTACATAAAAGGCGGCACGGTCGACTACGGTGAAGCACATTCCAAAAAACACGGCCACGCGCGCTACGGGAAGTCGTTCCCGGGCCTTTACCCCGAATGGGGAACGGAAACAGACGGCAGTCTGAATAAGATTCACCTAATCGCGCACAGCCAAGGCGGCCAAACCGGCCGTATGCTGATTCAGCTTCTGGAAGAGGGAAGCGAAGAGGAAAGAGAAGTCACCAAGACCGGTTTAAACCCGCTGTTTGAGGGTGGGAAGCCGTGGGTCGCCAGCCTTACCACGCTTGCCTCGCCGCACAACGGCACAACGCTTGCCGATGTGGACATCTACAAATTAAAGGACTTCGCCACCTACCTGATTTCGGCTGCGGCTGCGGCCACCGGAAAAGGGGTGGAGCCGGTTTATGATTTCAAGCTGGATCAGTGGGGCCTGAAACGCCAAGCCGGGGAATGTTTTACCAACTATGCAAAACGCGTGATGAACAGTTCTATCTGGAACGGAAAAGTCCGGGACTTCAGCTTCTGGGATCTCAGCACCACCGGCGCGGCCGAGCAAAACGCTTGGGTTACGGCAAAGGACGACGTGTATTATTTCTCCTATTCCACCTGTGCCACAACGGAAGAGCGCCTGACCGGGCACCAGATCGGGAAACCGCTCGTCATGAACCCTGTTTTATTTGCACCGGCCGCCGTAATCGGGCTTTATACACGCAGTGGAAAGGAAAAACCGGATATTGACCGCACCTGGTGGCGCAACGACGGCATTGTGAACACAATTTCAGCAAAAGGTCCCTCGGTGAATTCCACAGATGAAATCGTGGAATATAACGGTACCCCGCAGATCGGTAAATGGAACTACATGGGCGTGCAGAATATGGACCATATGGCTATTGTCGGAATAGGAAAATACAATGTAACGAACCTGTACCTTACCATTGCAAAAAATGTCCGCAGTTTGCCTGTAGTTAGTTAATAAATTTTCCGGCATTTTCCCGGACGGAAGCAATTTTTCGCCGGGAAAATGCTGTTTTATTTGATGTTGCAATAGAATTCTCTTGTCAATTTAATTTCCATGTGTTACCATTATTTATATCTATTTGCTTTAAGGGATGTGTGTTTATGCAGCCGGATACATTTTCTCAGCAAAAAATCGAGGTGAATATGCTGGGCGAGTTTTCCATAACCATCAACGGGCACCAGCTTACGAATTTAAAAGGCCGCACCAAAAGAGTCTGGATGCTTATTGAGTATCTCCTAGCAAACCGGCACAAAGACATTTCCATAGACAAACTGATTGAAGTACTCTGGCCGGAGGACGAATGCAAAGATCCGCTGAACGCCTTAAAAAACCTGGTTTACCGGGCACGGGAGCTGCTGAAGCGGCTTTCACAGGACAGCCGGGCGGAATATATTCAGTATATCCGCAATACTTATTCATGGAACAACAGTTATCCCTGCATAATCGATACCGAACAGTTTGTCGAATTGATTAAACGGGGTGCAGACGACAAACTGGATGTCGAAACCCGCATTTCAGCGTATAAAGATGCACTTACGCTGTACCGCGGCGAATTCCTTCCGAAATCAGCATACAGCAACTGGGTCATTTCTTTGAGCACCTACTACGCAAACCTCTACACGGAATCCGTCCAACGCGTGTGCAGGCTGCTGATCCAAGAGCACCGCTTCGAGGAAGTGATCGGCGTCTGCGACGCCGCTCTGACACATTCTCCGCTGGAAGAACCCATCCACAAGATGCTGCTTTACGCTTATCTTTCCACCGGCCAGCGGAATCAGGCGCTTGACCACTACAATTATGTAATCCAGCTGTTCTACAAGGAACTCGGCGTGGACATCTCCGAATCCATGCGCTCACTTTATAAGCAGCTCATGAACAGCATCAATAACGTGGAGCTGGATCTGAGCGTTATTAAAAACGATCTGCAGGAAAGCGCGGATATCCGCGGCGCATACTACTGCGATTACGATACGTTCAAATCCTTCTACCGCATACAGGCGCGTACGGTTACACGCACCGGGAATTCTGTGTACATTGTCCTGTTTACGTTGAACGATCTTGAGGGCGGAATTCCAAAGCCAAAGATTGCGAAACTTGCCGCAGAACGTTTGAAAAGCTCAATTTTGGAAAGCCTGCGCAAAGGGGACGTTGTTTCAGCTTACAGCAACACACAGTTTATCGTGATGCTTCCCCTGATCAATTATGAGAACGCGGAAATGGTAGCAAAGCGGATTCTTCAACGGTTCCGGTTCCGGTACCGCAGGGAAAATGTGAAAGTAACCACCAGAATTAACGCGCTGGACGCTCAGCCGTAAACTAACCAAATCGTGACAGGGGGGACACTATGAGAAAATACAAATATCTCTTCCTTGTGTTTCTTCTTGTCCTGCTTCTTCCTGCCTGTACTGTGCGGGACACCGATCTGACCGGATCGGTCTCATCCCCGGTGTCTGCTTCCGCTTCTTCTTTCATTTCTTCTGCTGCTTCTTCAGCAGCTTCTGCGGCTGCGGATTCCCCGGGGGTGGAAGCTTCCGAAGCGGCGTCACAAACAGCCGAAGGCGGCGAATCTTCAAAAAGCCCGTCCTCGTGGGTATCGCGGGCGCCAAGGGAATCATCCGCCGCGCCGTCTTCCCTGGCTGTTTCTTCCATGACGATTGCATCGTCCCTGCCGCCCATGGCGGCTCCGACCAAACCGATGCCCCCGGTAACGGCGAAAATGCCGCAGGCCTCCGGCAGCGCGGTATTTTCCAAAAACGGTGCGGAGGTTGACTACAGCAACGCCTCCGAAGGATACATAATGGTTCGGTACAGCGGTTCGGCGGCAATGAAGATTCTGGTCTATTTTAACGGCGGCTCTTCCTATTATCAGTACAACATCGCCGGAAACGGCGCTTATATCACCCTGCCGTTGCAAAACGGAAGCGGCGCTTACCGGGTCCGCTTTATGGAAAATGTTTCAGGAAACAGCTACGCCGAGCTTTGCTCCACGGAGCTGAACGCGGACGTAAGCGGTTCGGGCTATGCACTGTACCCGAACCAGTTTGTGGATTACACCCGTTCCTCCGCCGCGGTGGCAAAGGCAAAAAGCCTTTGCGCTAATGCTACCAGCAACGCGCAGAAGGTGGAGGCGATTTACCGGTTTATCGCCGGAAATATCAAATATGACTACGCAAAAGCAAAGGGCGTAAAAGCCGGTTACCTTCCCAATGTGGACAGTACCCTTTCTTCGAAAAAGGGGATCTGTTTTGATTATGCTTCCCTGATGGCGGCAATGTGCCGCTCGCAGGGGATTCCCACCCGGCTGGTGATGGGCACAACGGGCGCGGGCTACCACGCATGGAACGAGGTTTACCTCGGCGGGTGGAAACGGTATGATTCCACCTTTGCGGCGGCCGGCCAGTCCGCCGGATATTATACGGCGGAAAAGTATTATTAATGGCGGAGAAATCTGTTCGCTCGTTTAAAGAATACAAAGAGAGATCTGCCGAAAAGGCGGTTTGGAGGAAAAGCCATGAAAGACACAACGGTCAGACAGGAAAAAGTGAAGCCGCTTTCCTCGGGCGAGGTTTCCCTTTTCTGCTCGCAGATTGTCCTTCTGCTGAAAGCGGGAATCCCGCTGAAAGAGGGCGTGGGGGAAATCAGCGACAACGTGGAAGACGAAAATGTGCGGGAGCTGATTCGCCGGATTCAGGCAAGCATGGAGCAGAACGGCTCCTTGTACCTTGCGCTGAACAGCACCGGCGCATTCCCGAAATATATGGTAAACATGGTCAATATCGGCGAGAAAGCGGGTAATCTGGAAAATGTGATGGAAGCGCTCTCGCTGTATTACGACCGCGAAAACAATTTGCGAAGTTGTATCCGCAGCGCGCTTCTGTATCCTTTTATTCTGGTGCTGATGATTGCGGCAGTCATCGCAGTACTGGTCATTAAGGTGCTTCCGATTTTCCATCAGGTGTTTCTGGATATGGGCTCGGATATCTCCGACACCGCCTCCTCCGTTATGCGGGCGGGTTCCACCATCGGTACCTGGGCGCTGGCAATTATCCTGATCCTTGCCGTGCTCCTGCTGGCGGCACTCCTTCTTTATAAAACCGAAAGCGGTTACCGCTTTATTTCCGGCTTCCTGCACAATTTTCCGCTGACGCGCAAGCTCTCCGGAAAAATCGCGCTGGCGCGCTTTGCCTCCGTGCTTTCCATGCTGCTTTCCAGCGGCTACGACACCGAGGAGGCGCTGGCGCTCGCGCCGGGCGTTTTAAACAATCGAATTGTGCTGGATAAGGTTGAGCAATGCCGCTCCTTTGTCGCATCCGGCACTTCGTTTACACAGGCGCTTACCAAGGCGGGCATTTTCCCGGGCATCTATTCCAGCATGGTGAATATCGGCGACAAAACCGGAAACCTGGACGGCGTGATGAAGCGGCTCGCCGAGTTGTACGGCGACGACGCAAACGAAGCCCTGAACCGCGCGGTTTCCATTATTGAACCTGTCATGGTCGGCGTGCTTTCCGTTATTATCGGCGCGATCCTGCTTTCCGTCATGCTTCCCTTAATGGGGATCATGTCGTCGATCGGCTGACCGGGGCGGGTGTTGAATTGATGAAGGAAAAAGGATTATACCGCGGGATTGTGCTTTCCGCTTTGGCTTTCTTCGCAGTGCTCTGCCTGTTCTGGTTCGGATTTGGAAACGCGCAGCGCGCGAACAGCCGGGAAAAATTACAGGTAACGCAGGCGGCGATTCAAAAGGGGATTGTCAGCTGCTATGCGGTGGAAGGCTTCTACCCGCCGAATATCAAATACCTTGAGGAACATTACGGAATAACGATTGACCATTCGAAATACATTGTCCATTACGAGACGGCGGGCGAAAACGTGATGCCTTCGGTAGAAGTTTTGGAAAAGGACGGCAATTCTTAAAAACGGGAGGAAAAACCGATGAACAGCAGAAGTTCCCATTCCGTCAATACGGTATTCGTGCTTTTGATTTTTTGCCTGTTTGCCGTTTGCTCCCTGCTTCTGGTGCTGATCGGCGCAAACAGCTACCGCAGGATTGTGAGCGAAATGGACTCGAACAATGAAACGCGCGCATCCCTCTCATATATTTCCAATAAAGTGCACGCGGCGAACGGCGGCAACGTGCGCATTGAAACCCTGAACGGGCAGAAAATGCTGGTCATCCGGTCGAATGAAAACGGACGGGAATACAATACCTATATTTATCTTTACAACGGCTATTTGATGGAGCTTTATACCAAGGCTGACAACGGGTTTACCCCGGGGAACGGGGATAAAATCACACCGCTCACAGCCTTTACCATGGAAAAGGACGGCAGCGAGCTGAAGCTTTCGGTGTGCGGAGAAAACCGCCGCCATCTTTCGCTGAACCTGTTCCTTTCCTGAATCGGGTGATAATATGAGACGCATACCGGGACAGATGAACCCCTTTTTTATTGAAATTATTTTCGTTATCCTGTTCTTCGCAATTTCCGCAACGGCAACCCTTCAGCTTTTTGTGGCGGCGAACAACCGCGCAAGGCAGAGCAGCGACCTGAGCGTCGCGGTGATTCATGCGGAAAACATTGCGGAACAGGTTTTAACCATGACCTCCCCAAACGAGCTGCCCCCGGCACTGAAAAATGCCCGGCAGTCGGGCGGGAAATATACCATTGACTACGACAAGAACTGGAACCGGACGCAAACCAACCCGCGCTATGTGGTCGGCGTGACCTTGAACAAAACGGTTACCGCTGGCGGGACTCTTGTCCGGGCAGACATTGATATAAACCGGCGGCATAACGGGGAAAGAAGGATTTACAGCCTGCATTCCGAAAAATATCTCCCTCGCCGCACAGGAGGTTCGGCGTGAAACAAAAACGGTGCTTTAACTGGAGCGTGGGCGCTTCATCCATCCTCATGATCTTTGTTGTCCTCTGCCTGACGACATTCGGAATCCTTTCCTATGTTACGGCGAACGCGGACAATAATCTTTCCACAAAAAACGCGGAAACGGTGGAAAACTATTATAAGGCAACCGCGCTTTCGGAAGAAATGTTGCGGGATATAGACTCTGCCCTGCTCGGCGCGGCGAATGACGCGAAGCAAGCCGCAGAAAACGGCGACCTTACCCGCCTTTCGAATTACAGCCAGTACCGCAGTCGGCGCGAGCTGGAACCCGCCGCCGCAATTTTGAAAACGGACGCGACGGCACAGGAAAAAGCCTCGGTTTGCTACCGTGCCTTTGCCGAAATGCTTTTAACCAAGCTGAACGGCGTAACCGTAAAGGCGGAGGAGGACCGCCTTGCCGCCGTATATTTCACACAGGCCGGATCCGGCCGCCGGATTCGGACCACGCTGACGGTTTTCCCCTACGGGAGCGCCGAGCGGTATAAGGTGACCTCTAAAAATCTAGTGAACTCCCAGCCGGTTGAAAGCGGCCTTTTGGACGACGACACCATCGAACTATGGCAGGGAAACAGTTCCGCGCCTACGGAGTGATTAAATGGAAATTCACATCAGGGAAATTCTGAAAAAAGCCGTCGCAGAGAATGTTTCGGATATTTTCATTATATCGGGATGCCCGCTTTCCTTTAAAACAAACGACGTAATCCACCCGGTCGATTTGGACGCGTTGCGCGCGTATCCGCTGAAACCGGAGGACACCAGGAAATGCATTGAAGAAATCTATACGCTGGGCGGCAACCGGGATATGAACCCGTTCCTGCAGTCTGGCGACGACGATTTCTCCTTTTCCATCGAGGGTCTGTGCCGCTTCCGGTGCAACGCCTATTTACAGCGCGGCTCCATGGCCGCGGTGCTCCGGGTCGTCGCGTTCGACCTGCCCGACCCGAAGATCCTGCATATTCCGGATACGGTCATTGGGCTGAACCGGTGCAAAAAGGGGCTGGTGCTTATCACCGGCGCGGCGGGCAGCGGAAAATCCACCACGCTCGCCTGCATTATCGACCGTATCAACCATACGCGCAATAGCCATATCATTACGATTGAGGATCCGATTGAGTTCCTCCATCGGCACGACAAAAGCATCGTAAGCCAGCGCGAAGTGGCGCATGACACCCAAAGCTATGTTCACGCGCTGCGCGCCGCCCTGCGGCAGGCGCCGGACGTGATCCTGCTTGGCGAAATGCGCGATTACGAAACGATTTCCACCGCGATGACCGCAGCGGAAACGGGGCAGCTTGTGCTTTCCACCCTGCATACGGTCGGTGCGGCAAACACCATCGACCGCATTATCGACGTTTTCCCGCCGAACCAGCAACAGCAGATCCGGGTGCAGCTTTCCATGGTTTTACAGGCGGTTGTCTCCCAGCAGCTTCTTCCCGCGGTGGACGGCACTTTGATTCCCGCCTTTGAAATAATGCTGGTGAATCCTGCCATCCGCAACATGATCCGCGAATCAAAGGTACATCAGCTCGACAACGCCATCAATTCCGGCGCGGGCGAGGGAATGATCAGCATGGACGCTTATCTGCTGAAGCTTTTGCACGAAGGGAAAATCACAAAGGAAACCGCGCTGATTTACGCGGCAAATCCGGAGAACCTTTCGAAAAAAATAAATTAGGGAGCTGGGCAATGTGGGCGCCACCCCAACCCCGCAAAAATGCGGCGCCCCGGCAGGCTGAATTGCCGGGGCGCCATTAGTTAAGGACACCAGATCTCCATGAGATGGAGATAAGTCGTACGCTGGGTTAGTGCCGGCTTTTTCCCGGCGGGGACAGGATTGCCGGGGAGCCGGATATGGCGATATATGGTTTCGCACCGAGAATTAGTGGAGTGTGAAGATGTTTTTTAAAGTCGGACGGCGAAGGAAAAAATCAGATTGTTTGGTTGGGGACCACAAAATGAAGCACTTCGCCGCCTGAGTGCAAGGCATAAAAAAACGCTGTACACGGACCTTGTCCATATACAACGCTACCTGCACAATGCGAAATTCGAAAAAACCTCTGTACAAAAATGGGAAAAGAGGTTATAATAGAATACGCAATGTGCTGATTCTATCAGTTGCGTATGGAGAGTCCTTTTCTCCGTATGCAGGGGGCAGGTGTTGGTAGCACCTGTTCCTGCATTGCACTTTTTATATTTTTATGCCTTACAAGCAGATTATACCCCTTTTATTGGAATAATGCAACACAAATTTTGAATTTATATAGTAATATGAGAATATTTAACAAAGAACGTGTCGAAACTTCGGCACGTTCTTTTTCATCTCATACATTTTTTAGACTACCCGAAGGCCGGATGTACAGCATTGAACTTTTTCAATATCAAAAACAGTCCTCCCTGCACTCCGGGTATCCCAAACTACTTTTCGGGTACACGCAAAAATCTTCTTTATAAATAATAAAAAACGTTTGAAAATATCTGAAAAATGAAAAATTTTCGAGCCTATAAATACTGCTAACTGAAATAGAATAATACCAAAAAAGAAATATCCCTATTAATTTTGCTGACGTAGGAAAGTCCATAAAAGAATCACTCTTTTCTTATTTTACACATTGACATTAAAATTTTATGTGGTATTCTTATTAAGAAAATAGTTGAGGAAATCAACTAAATAAAGGAAGGAAAAGTACTTATGAAAAAGTTGCGTCTAGCGCTTCTGTTAGTGTTGACGCAAACCCTGACGGTGGCGGCTCTGAACCCTTTTCGTATAAATTAAGTAAGAAAAACTTAAAACTATCTCACACTCCAGACCTAATAACTTTGAATGAAAAAGTTACGGTCAATACATACATGGGAGTTGGAAATGTGACTGTTAAAATACGTTCTTAAAATTCTACTACAAAAGCAACTTGGGATACATCTTGTATTCCGTAATATAACAACTTATATTCAATCCCTTGCAAAAGTTCTATAAACCAGCACCCTATTGCGAACCAGCATGCTATGCTGAAGCAATAGGGTGCTGGTTTAATACCAAAAGGAAAAGCAAATAAGCTCCATTCAAAGCCAAACCTATTAGGCTATCTTCCAGACTTTCATTGCCCCCCGATAAACTCGGGCCGGAACTTGGAATACATGATTTTCTGGCGGCTGTAAAGGCCGGTGTAGCCAGAAAGCATATAACTGACAGCGGCGGCGAGGAAATAGAACACCGCGCCCGTCGCGCCGAACAGCTCAATGCTGAGCACCAGCGAAGTAAGCGGGCAATTGGTTACGCCGCAGAATACGGCCATCAGGCCGACCGAAGCGCCGAACGACGGGCTAAGGCCGATCAGCCCGCCCGCAGCACAGCCGAACGTTGCGCCCGCAAAAAAGGACGGAACAATTTCGCCGCCCTTAAAGCCCACACCGAGCGTGACCGCGGTAAACAGTATTTTCAGCAGGAAGGCTTCCGGCTTGGCGGTTCCGTTCATTGCGTTTTCAATACTTTCCATGCCCGCGCCAAGATAATCCGTACCGAAAACAAGCATCAGCACCACCATGGCCGCTCCGCCGGCGGCGGCACGAAGATACGGGTTTTTCAGCTTTTTTTGGAAAAAGTCCCCAATATATTTCATGGAATAGCATAACAAAACGCTTACGCCCGCACAAAGCGCGGCAAGGAATATCACGCGCAGGAAAGCGGCGGCTTCCGGGGCAGGGATTCCTGTAACGGAAAAGGCGGTCGGCGCCGCTCCGAAAGATTCCGCCACCGCGGCCCCGACCAGCGAAGCCGTAACGCAGGGAACCAGCGCGGCGTAATACATAATCCCGACGCTGATCACCTCCATGGCGAATACGGCGGAGGTGAGGGGCGTGCCGAACAATGCGGAAAAGGCCGCGCTCATGCCGCACATCGTCATAACATGCAGATCCTTTTCATCCAGGCCGAACAAGCGCCCCATCTGAAAGCCAAGGCTCCCGCCGATTTGGAGCGCCGCGCCCTCGCGCCCGGCCGAACCGCCAAACAGATGCGTAATACAGGTGGAAATGAAGATCAGCGGCGTCATGCGCAGGGGAACCTCCCGGGTGGAGCGCACCGCCAGCAGAACCAGATTCGTCCCCTGCGGGCTTGTCACTTTGCAGGCGTGGTAAAGGAATACAATCGCAATCCCAGCGAGGGGCAGAAAATAAACGATTTCCATATGCGCCGTACGGAATCCGGTAACGAATTTCAGGCAGAAAGAAAACGCCGTTCCGACAAGGCCGACCACCCCTCCAGTCAGACAGGATAGAAGAATCCATTTTAGAAAAACACCAATATTTTTAAACAGGCTCATTCCCTGCTGTTTTATTTTTTCAGCCGCAAGTCCCATTGTTTTCCGCTCCAAAGGTATTATAACCGGCATTTTCCAAATGGAAAACGGCGGTTATTTTTTATTATAGCACTTCGGGCGCAAAATGGGAACGCAAAAAAGCCCCACCCAACAGGCGGAAATGAAAGCAGGCCCTGCGCAAAACTGCAGCAGGGCCTGCTCAACAGGATTTGACCTAAAAGCGTTAAACACCAGACGGACTTAGGAAATGGCGCCGCCGTTTTGAAGCGTTTTCGCGCTGTCCAAAACCTTTTGCAAATCGCCGTCCGTCACAAGGCCGTAAACCGAGCCGTTCACCACCGCAGTATAGCGGCGGTCACCGCTTTTATAAAACGCCACGGTATCCGTACCGCTCCGGTTAAAATAGGCGAATTCCAGCTTCGCCGCGGGGATACCGGTTGGATTCCCGTTGGCGGGTTCCAGAATCTGCAAGCTGGTGACGATCTTGAAATAATTCGTATAATTCTTGCTGTAATCCAGCGTTTTCCCGTCGTTCCCGGTGACCGAATACGTGTACTGGGCTTTGTCTTCGGTGGATTTCGTTTCATCCTTTTTCCGGGCAACCGTAAATGTATATTGCGCGCCGTTTCCACTAACCGTCAGCGATTTGACCTCGGAAACCTCCGGCGCAACCAGGTTTTTGCTACGCAAGCTGAACGCGCTTGCATTTAACAGCGCGCTGACACTTTCATCCTTTACAAAATAGATAACCGGCACCTTTTCCAGCATAACCCAATAGCCGGTGTCTTTTTTTGCGCCGATTTTCAGCTGATAGCTCTGCTTGTTTACCGTATAGTTCGCAACGACCAACGGTTTATCAAGGCCATAGCGCTTGAGCACCTCGGCATTGGGGTTCAGCGCTTCCACGGAATCCGCCGTCATGCTGGTCAGGGCGGTTTTAATCGCACTAAGCTTATCGGCATCCGTTTTCGCGCTCACCGGGGAAGTAAGGACCAAATCGGAACCGCTCTTTCCAAGCAAAAGCGGCTGGTCGTAATTTTTGCCGCTCAACGCGATTTTCGTAAAGTCATTTTCCCCGGAGGGATTATTGATAGACAGGATTTCCTTGGTTACAAAATATTCCTTGCCCTCCAGAAGACCGCTGTCGATACTCACCGTATAAACATTGTTGGAGTTTTGCCCGCACATGTAATATGCGCTGCTGTCTGTTGCGGTAACATTTCCGATTTTATAATTATAGGTACTGCCGTCCTTGAAGGTGATTTCCACCGTCGCCTTGGGATTTTTCAGCCCGAAATCGTCCAAATTGGAAACGGTGCCCAGATTCTTAGTGGCAACCAGGCTGTATCCGTTCTGCACCACCTGGGAAACAGCGGAGGTATTGGCCGGAATGTTCCCCAGCTCCTTTACGTAAAACGTGATCTCCTCCGACGCGGCGGAAGAAGCACCGGAAGATGTGCCGGAGGAAGCGGTTTTCTTTTTAACGGACGGAAGAATAGTGTAGCTTCCCTTCTGGTTGACCACTTTCATGGAAGTAATGTCCGAACTGTTTTTGGAAACAAGCTCGATAGTGGAAGTTGAGGACTCGGAAAAGGAGTCCCCTCCCTTGGGCTGCGTCATCAGAAGCGCGGCGGCAACCCCGCCCAAAACCACAACGCTGATTCCAACGATGGCGAGGTTTCGGATATTTTTATTCATATTACAGGTGCCTCCTTCTGCGGTAAACGCAGATACCTGCTATTACGATCGTCAGCGGAATCAGGAGGGTAAACACGCCCAAGCCGAGCAGGATACTCGTTCCGGTGCTCAAATCAATATCCTGCACATTGGTATCGACCGGCGTTTCCGTAATGGCGGTCGTTGCATTGGTTGTGCCGGTGGCGTACCGGGAAAGGTCGACAAGATATGCTGCGTTGGCGAAGGTGTTTGGGGCAAGGATATCGGAATTGAACATCGTTGTGCTGCCCAGCGCAATAACATTCGCCTTATACTCTTTCCCGCCTGCTTTTACCGTATCCTGCGACAGCACACCCGTATGATAGGCTGCCTTGGCGGGCTTATCGCCCTCCTTGGTGTTGTTATCCACCAAATAGCAGGTATCGTTTGACTTGGAAAGGGAATAAGTCTGTCTTGTGCCCTTTGTATCATACAGAATATTGATCGGGCTGGACTGCGGCGTGGTGTAGTATTTGTTGTACGAGGAGCTTCCGCCCAGATCCAGCGTGGTTTCCAAATTGGAGAGGATGAAGCTCGGGTCGCTCGTATAATATTTGGACGAATCGCTTTCCACCACGATTGTCTGCGGCGTTACGCTGATTCCCCACTCCTTGAGGAAAGCGGAGAGCTTTGGCATGGCGGTCTGGCTCGGGTGGAAGGTAATCAGCAGGGAACGGTCACCCGCAAGCGAGCTGCTGCTTAAAAATGCGTCCAGCTTCTGGATTTCCGAATCCGTATAATCGGTTGTCGGGCAACCAAGAACCACCAGCCGCGCACCCGTAGGGATGGCGTCCGTCAGCAGGTTGAAATCCTTGGTTTCAAAGCTGTTGTTGCTTAAAAGCTTTTTATAGGTTGTGGTATCCATCTGTTCGCTGTGGCCGGTGTCGAACGCGGCGATGGAAACCGATTCCGAAATAACCGAGTTCAAACCAGAAGCAAGCGCGCTGTCCACCATGGAGGTGCCACCCATGGTCCCGTCCGGATTATAGGAAACATTGAACAGATCCGTAACGGTGAGCACGCGGTAACGCTTATTCGACCGGATGATCACATTGCCGACAGTAATATTGTCGGACCGGTAATCGCTTGCAAAAGTCGGGTTGGTATCCAGATCAATATACTTTACGCTGATATTCCGGTTCCGCTCCGCCATTTTGGCGGCAAGCTCGCCCACCTGGCTGTACCCGGCGATAATCCGGTCGCTTTTTGTCTGCGACTCGGTTGCAATAATATAAATCGTAACTGGAGTCTTCACTTTATCCACAATCGACGCGGCTTGTGTGGAAAGTGTATTCGTGTGGTTCTTTGTAAGGTCGACGTTCATGGACGGATACCGCTCGCCCAGCAGGCCGACGATCACATTAATCAAGATCACCACAACGATAAAACCCGCGGTAAACGCGGCGGAAATTCCGCTACGACGGAATTTTTCCGTTTTTACAACCTCTTTGAAGGAACGGCGGTTCTTTTTTGCCTTTTTGGGTTTCTTGGATTTTTTCCCTGATTTTTCCTCAGCCTGCGCCGTTTCTTTGGCGGCCGTTTCCGCTGCGGGCTGGGAAGCTTCCTCCGTTACGGGGGAAGCAGGATTCTTCTTGTTTTCGTTCGTCATCTGTCTACCCTCCTTAGCTCCATCTTTTGCTTTCGAGCTTGCGGGCGGTCAGGAAGATAAATACCGCGGCGACGCTCAGGAAGAAAACAATGCTCGGAATATTCAATATTCCCTTGGTAAACGGCTGAAAGCGCGTATCAAACGAAATCCAGTTGATCACTTTGGTGACATTCTCGTCTGTAACCAGACCGTTTAACTGATTGACCACCATGAGAATGATGGAAACACCAAAGGTCGAGATGGCGGCGACGATCTGGCTCTGCGTCAGGCTGGAAATGTAAATGCCGACGGCGATCATTCCCGCACCGTACAACAGGGTGCCGAGGATATTCCCGAAGATATGCGCCCAGCTTAGGGAAGAGTGCAGCCCGATTACAACGGCCGGAATTAACGAACCGAGCAAGGCTATGGCAAAGACGGCGACCGCCGCCAGAAATTTGCCAACCACAATCGACGTTACGCCCACCGGCGCGGTAAGCAGCGCCTGGTCGGTGCGGTTGCGAATTTCCTCACTGAAGCTGCGCATGGTGATAATTGGAATCACCATCATGCTCCAGATAAACATGGTACTGTAGACGCTCTGGATATAGTAGGAGGAACGGAGCATCATTACCTGATAAAAATAATAACCGTAAAGCGCCAGCAGGATAGCTATGCAGGCGTACCCGATGGGAGAAATAAAATAGGCCTTTAATTCCCTTTTTACAATCGCCCTCACGCTGTTTCACTCTCCTTTCCGGCTTCTTCACCGGTGTTGTCTTCAATATAGGCCGCGGCGGTCAGCCGCAGAAACACATCCTCCAGCGAAAGGCCGGCGCTGTGCATTTCCAGAATGGGCCAGTTGTTTTCCGCCGCCAGCCGGAACAGGGCGCGGCGCGGATCGCAGCCCTCGCAGGCTTCCACGCTGTATTCGAATACGCCGGGTTCCTTTTCGCCCAGCGTCCGCACCGAAACAAAATCCGGCACGCCGCGCAACGCTTTGGAAACCTCGTTTTCGCCGCCCTCAATCCGGACGGTAATGCGGCTGTCGCCGCTCAAGCTGCGCGAAAGGCTTTCGGGTGTACCGTCGGCAACCAGCTTGCCCCGGTTAATGATAATAATCCGCTCACAGACCGCTTGGATTTCCGGCAGGATATGGGAGCTGAGGATAATCGTATGGTTTTTCCCCAGATTATGAATCAGGTTGCGGATTTCAATAATCTGCTTCGGGTCAAGGCCGACGGTGGGCTCGTCCAAAATCAGCACAGGGGGATTCCCCAGAAGCGCCTGCGCCAGACCGACACGCTGTTTATAGCCCTTGCTCAGATTATGAATCAACCGTCCGTACACATCGGTGATTTTGGTAAGCCCGCAAATCTTTTCCAAATGCTCCTTGCGCGGCAAGGCAACCTTTTTCAGGTCGTACATGAAATTCAGATATTCTTTCACCGTCATATCGGGATAAAGCGGCGGCTGTTCAGGAAGGTAGCCGATCAGCTTTTTCACCTCGTTCGGATTGTCGAGCGTGTTGTACCCGCCAACCGTAATCGAACCGGCGCTTGCGGAAAGATACCCGGTGATGATATTCATAGTTGTGGATTTTCCGGCCCCGTTCGGCCCCAAAAATCCGACGACGGTGCCTTTCTCCACCGAGAAATTGATATTGTTCAAAGCGACGTTCTGCCCATAGCGCTTTGAGAGGTTTTTCACCTCAATCATTCGAATCCCTCCTGTTTACGGCGATTTTCATCCGCTATACTTTTCTATTTTATCAATTTCCCTAATTAAAAATGTAAACATTCTTTTAAGGAATACAGGCTATTTTATAAATTCTATGTGATGGTTATGTGAAAAAGTGTCGTATTCTGGGGAAATACAGGATTTCCGCAGCCAAGGACGATGGGGCGCCTCCCCAAGCCCCCAAACGACACCGTGCGCTCCCCGGCGGAGATTCCCCGTAGGAAACGGCAAAAAAGGAACCGTGCCGAAAAAGTGGCGCGATTCCTGTAAATTATTTACATATTTTCATTTAAATTTGAAATTTCTGTTGCATTATTCGAATAAAAGGGGTATAATCTGCTTGTAAGGCATAAAAATAGAAAAATGCAATGCAGGAACAGGTGCGGCAACACCTGCCCCCTGCATACGGAGATCAGCACTCTCCATACGCAACTGATAGAATCAGCACATTGCGTATTCTATTATAACCTCTTTTCGCATTTTTGTACAGAGGTTTTTTCGAATTTCGCATTGTGCAGGTAGCGTTGTATATGGACATGAGGGCCGTATACAGCGTTTTTTTATGCCTTACACTCGGGCGGCGGGCTCCGCCATCCCATCGAATCCTTATGCCTCAAGGACAATTTTCCGCCGCCGCCCGACTTTAATAAGTCTCTTCACATTCCTTGCAATTCCTTGGTGTGTGCGAAACCATATAGTTGCTTCCGGCTTCCCCGGCGTTTCTGACCCGCCGGGGGGAAAGCCGGAACTGACCCAGCGTACGACTTATCTCCATTCCATGGAGATGTGGTGCCTTACTTATAGCGCCCCGGCCATCAACCCCACCGGGGCGCCGCATTTTTATATCTTCCCGTCCTGTAAAAGCCGCGCGGCTTTCAGCACCAGAACCTGCGTTTTGGAATCGGGGATTTCGCCGTCCATTACCATGCGCACGGCTTTTTCCATCGGAATTTTTTCTACCTCCAGAAATTCGTCCTCGTCAAAGTCCGTTTCCCCGAACGCCTGCGCCCGGCAGGCGTACAAATAAATGACCTCGTTCGTATAACCGGGGGAGGGGTACAGCTTTCCTAAGTTTACATAATCCCTGCCGATGGTTCCGGTTTCCTCGCGCTGTTCGCGCTTGACCGCCTCCAACGGGTCCTCGCCCATTTCCAGTTTCCCGGCGGGCGCTTCCAACACGACCTCCTTATACGGATAGCGGAACTGCCGCACAAAAAGCATTTCGTTCTTCTCCGTCAGTACGGCGACGCTGACCCCACCCGGGTGGTCGACACATTCGCGGGTAGAGGTTCTTCCGTTAATCAGCTCAACCTTATCCACATGAAAATGCAGTACTTTGCCCGCGTAAAGGTCTTTCCGCTTTAGTGTTTTTTCATTTAATTCCATATTTTATTCCCCAAAATATTACTAATAGTATTTTTTTACTTTAAATATTACATTTTGTGAATAGTTCGCACTACAAATATATTTCTATCCGTATTTTTAAAAAATAATTATACAAATTGGATATTTCTACTCCTGCTTATTTACTGTTATACGCGTAGGAGTAATTCGGATCGTAGGAATACAGCGCGCGGTAAAGCTGCGCGGCGCGGCTGCGGTAGAAATCCATGGTTGCACTTGCCGCGTTCACCTGTGCCATGGAACCGCCCGCGGCCTGCGCGTCGTCGCTGATTTTTTTCAGAGCAGCGGACTTCCCGTTTTCCCACGCTGTCTGTTCGTCCTTGATTTTGGTAAGCTCGCTACCCTTCGCAAGTTTACATAATTTTTTATACGCAGAGGAAACCTCTTTTTCCCAAATGCCCGTGTACTTGTTGGAAAGGTTCACCATTGCCACGTTGGAAATGGCGTCGTTCAACTCTTGAATATATTTTTTATCGATGGGGTTTTTCTTAAAAAGCTCGTCGAATTCCTTATTGTCGGTCGTGATTTCCACCACCGGCCCCGGCTGGGATTCCGCAGGCTCGTTCGACGTTACGACCACCGTATCGCTGGAAGCCGACTCGCTCGAAACCTCGCTGGAAACGGCGGGCAGGCTTTCGGCCGCAAAGCTGGAAGCAGGGACCGAGCTTTCGCCGCCCTTTTTGCTGCCGCAGGCAGCAAAGACCGACGCGGCGAGGGCAAACGCCAAAACTGCGCAAAGGATTTTCCTGTTTTTCATACACAGCACCCTTTCTTATTCTTCCGAATCGGGTTCGGTTTCGGTTTCAGCACCGGCGTCCGCGTCGCCTTCGTCTTCGGGAAGCGTATCGATTTCCTCGTTTTCCTCATGAGCGGTACGGGCAAGCGTAACAACCTCGCTGTCCTCGTTCAAGCGCATGACACGCACACCCTTAGAGGGCCTTGCGCATTCGCGGATGGAATTCGCTTGGATGCGGATGATGATTCCGTCGGAGGAAATCATGATGATGTCGTCGTCAAGATCAACCACCTTGATGGCGGCAACCTCGCCGTATTTCTCAACGTGATAATTGGTAAGCCCCTTGCCACCCCTGGCCTGGAGCCGGTAATCGCTGATGGGGGACAGGCGGCCGTAGCCGGTCGCGGAAACGGTCAGCACCAACCCGCCCTCGCGCAGGGAGCTCATGCCGATAACATAGTCGTTTTCGCGGAGCGTAATCGCTTTTACGCCGCGCGCCGCCCTGCCCATAGGGCGCACGTCGCGTTCATCGAAGCGGATGGCCATGCCAAGGCGCGTTGCAACCAGAAGCTGGGTTTCGCCGTCCGTAAGGCGCACCCACGAAAGCTCGTCGCCCTCGTCAAGGTCAATCGCGATCACGCCGCCCTTGCGCGCGGTGTTGTAGGCGGAAAGACGGGTGCGCTTGATAATCCCGTTGCGGGTAACCATGCACAGGTAGCTTTCCTCGTCAAACTCCGGCACGCGGATCATGGATGTGACCCTTTCATTTTGCATAATTGGGAGCAGGTTCGCAATATTCATGCCCTTACTGGTGCGCGAGCCTTCCGGAATTTCGTAGCATTTCAGGCGGTAAACGCGGCCAAGGTTCGTAAAGAACATCACGTAATCGTGGCTGTTGATTACGAACATATCGCACGCCACGTCCTCTTCGCGCCGGGTCATCCCGCTTACGCCGCGGCCGCCCCTGCGCTGGATGTGGTACGTATCGGTTTTCTGGCGCTTCACGTAGCCGAAACTGGTCAGCGTTAAGACGCATTCCTCCTGCGGGATCAGATCCTCGATATCAACCTCGCCGCTCACGGTTGCAATTTCGGTGCGGCGCTCGTCGCCGAATTTCTTTTTCACCGCGATTGCCTCGTCCTTTACAATACCGAGCAAACGGGTCTGATTGCTTAAAATATCCTTATAATCCGCAATTTTCACCATCAGCGCGGCAAGTTCTTCCTCCAGCTTCTGGCGTTCCAGTCCGGTCAGCGCGCCGAGCGGCATCTGCACAATCGCCTGCGTCTGGGCGTCGTCCAGCCCGAAGCGCTCAGTCATGCGTGCGCGCGCCGAAGCCCTGTCCTTCGAACTGCGGATAATGGAAATAATCTCGTCGATATTGTCAACGGCAATTTTCAAGCCTTCCAGCAGATGCGCGCGTTCTTCGGCCTTGCGAAGGTCGAACTGTGTGCGGCGGCGGACAACGCTTTCCTGGAATTTGATGTATTCCTGAAGCATTTCCTTTAAGGTAAGCAGTTTTGGTTCGCCGTTCACAATCGCAATCATAATCGCGCCGAACGTCGTCTGCATCTGGGTATAGGAATAGAGCTGGTTTAAAACAATCTGCGGGGAAGCGTCGCGCTTTACGGTAATCACCAGGTGCATGCCCTCGCGGTCGGAGTGATCCTCCACGTTGGAAATGCCCTCGATGCGCTTTTCCTTAACCAATTCGGCGATGCTTTCGACCAGCCGCGCTTTATTCACCTGGTACGGAAGCTCCGTAACCACGATATTGTAGCGGCCGTTCTTTTCTTCTTCAATTTCGGCGCGGGCGCGCACGGTAATGCGGCCGCGGCCCGTCGCGTAGGCGGCGCGGATACCGGATCGACCCATGATGATGGCGCCGGTTGGGAAGTCCGGCCCCTTTATGTTCTGCATAAGTTCGTCGAGCGTGGCGTCGGGATTGTCGATCAAGGTGCACATGCCGTCGATGACCTCGCACATGTTATGCGGCGGGATATTCGTTGCCATGCCGACGGCGATACCGGTGGAACCATTAACCAGAAGGTTCGGGAAATGGCTCGGCAGAGCCGTGGGTTCCTTTAAGCGGTCGTCATAGTTCGGCATAAAGTCGACGGTATCCTTATCGATATCCTGAAGCATTTCCAAGGAAACCTTACTCATGCGGGCTTCCGTATAACGGTAGGCGGCCGGGGGGTCTCCGTCCACGGAACCGAAGTTTCCGTGCCCGTCCACCAACATATAGCGCATAGAAAAATCCTGTGCCAGACGCACCAGCGCGTCGTACACCGAAGCGTCACCGTGCGGATGGTAGCGCCCCAGAACAGAACCGACTGTGTCGGCGCATTTGCGATATGCCTTGTCCGGCATCAGGTTATTTTCATACATCGTGTAAAGGATTCTTCTGTGAACCGGTTTTAATCCGTCGCGTACATCAGGGAGCGCGCGGGAAACAATAACCGACATGGAGTAATCCAGAAACGATTTTTTCATTTCCTTTTCCAGGTCTACATTTATAATTCTTTGATTATCCTGTAATTCGTCCATTAGCGGGCACCTTCCTGCTGATATTTTTCTTGAAGCTTCGTCTGAAGAATGTTGCGGATCCGGACGCACTCACTGTCGCCCATTGCCCTTTTCGGAAGAAACCTCATTTCGTTGATTCCTGTATAGAGGATAAACACCCTGCCGTCCTCATAGGCTCTGTAAAAAAGGTCATACGGGATGGAGGCCGTATACCGTTCGTTTTGAAATATAACCGCTTCATCTAGAAATTCGGTGGTCTGCGCAATAAATTTTTCTTTATTTGCGTCAAAATAGCGAAGAGCGCGCCGGCGAAGCATATACTGCGCGATTAATCTATGAAAAAATCCTACCAGAATCCCTGCCGCGGCCATTGCGGCATAAAGGATGCTGTTTACGACACTTTTAAAGGAGAAAATCTGCAGCAAGACTGCGGAAACCAGCAGAACCGCCCCGGTAATCCGTAAAACAAGCTGCTCGCTTTTTTGAAAATCAGCTTTTGCCTGCGCGGCCTTAAAATCCGCGTAATCGAACTTTGTCGGTAGAAAGCTAACTGAAACCGGGTTGTTTTCCATGCTTCCCCCTCCTTAATGTCCGCTTTTCAAATAGCGCGCGGCAAACGCGCCGGAAAGCGCGGCGGAAATCGCTTCGACCCGCTCGTTCGGGAGGTCCTGCTTTTTAATGATGAGTAGCTCCCGTTCCCGTCCGCCTGCGGCGATAAAGGCGGAGCCGGTTTCCATGCACATGGAAAAGTCCGTCCAATATTCCAGAATCTGCTCATAGGAATTTTTAATTACCACGCTGTCGCGGTAAATTTCAACCTGCTGCGGAATGGACCAGAGCGCATTGGAACGATAGAGCCGCGCGCCCCATTTTTTCAGATCGTTCGGCTGAACAAATCCAAAAAGGAAGCAAAGCGCCAGCGCCAGCACGATTCCGCCGCAGGGAACCCAGAAAGTGGAAAAATGCGCCCGGTAACACGGGATGCACGAAGCGATCACAATCGCCGCCGACAAAAAAATACCCGCGCGAACCCAGCGCCTGCGCAGAGGGGAAGAGGCGCAGTAAGCGGCATAATACGCATTTGCGTAATCTTCGGAGCTGATTGTCTGGGATACCGTTTCAATCGGCCCACCCCCGTAAAATGTCGGCATAAATGAAAACTCCTTTAATTTCAGGCTTTCGGCTGCGTCCCGGCAAGAATCATTGCCTGAACCTCCGGCAGGACGGCCGGTTCCACACAGCGCAGCGGCAGAATAACCATGTTTCCGTCGCGTATGTAAAGTACGATCATGTCGTCGAAATATAGGCTCTCGCAGCTTCCGTCAAGGAGAATCTCCCATTTCTTATCAAACAGCCCCATCTCAATATGGTCGGGGTAGATTTTCATGCGGATCTCTTTTCCATCGGCAATCCGTATGGAATGGATTTTCATTCTAAGCGACGGATAAACACCCACAAAAAAAACCAGCAGGATACATACGGCGGCAAGCGACACGTACCGGGGATCCTTCTCGGCGCTCCATTTTACCAAAAACATCGCCGCCGTCCCGGCGCAGAGAAGCACCGCGACCACGGAAAGCGCAATCCGGCTTGAGGTGTACTGCACTTTCCGAAGCGCCCGGAAAATTTCGCGGGACGTGAGCACATATTTCAGCTTGATCCCCGTATGCTGTTCCTCAAATACCTCGGCGGTATCATCCGCGACAAGCTCCGCTTCGGAGCCGTCCCACTCGATTGAATCTTCCTTGTCCTCTTCCTCGGGGGTCTTTTCCCCCTGGGGTTCAGGAGGTTTGGAATTGGTATCCTGTTCTTTTAAAAATTGTTTCATAGATAACTCCTTCTCGGTTTTATGTAATACAAAATGTATAATTAATTACTATTTAACAATTTGTTAAATAGTACATCGTAAAACCAACAGGGTCAGACATCCAGATTCTGTACATATTTTGCATTTTTCTCAATAAATTCACGGCGCGGCTCCACCTTGTCACCCATCAAAACGGTGAAGGCTTCGTCGGCTGCTGCGGCATCTTCCACTTCGACGCGCAACATAATACGGGTCTCCGGATTCATGGTCGTTTCCCAAAGCTGTTCGGCGTCCATTTCACCAAGACCTTTGTAACGCTGAATTTCATAATTGCTGCCAAGCTCCGCCATTTTGCGGTCGCGTTCGGCGTCGCTGTACGCATAGTAATGATTTTTTCCTTTGGTCAGCCGGTAAAGGGGCGGCTGGGCAAGGTAAATATGCCCCTCTTCCACAAGCGGCTTCATGAAACGGAAGAAAAATGTCAGCAGCAGGGTACGGATATGGGAGCCATCGACATCGGCATCGGCCATAATAATAATTTTCCCGTAACGAAGCTTGCTTATGTCAAACTCATCACCAATTCCGCAGCCAAGCGCGGTAACGACCGGCTGCAGCTTTTCGTTGCCGTACACTTTGTCAAGCCGGGCCTTTTCCACGTTGAGCATTTTGCCCCAAAGTGGCAGGATCGCCTGGTACCTGCGGTCGCGTCCACCTTTTGCGGAGCCTCCGGCGGAATCACCCTCGACGATGTAAATTTCCGTTTCCTCCGGGTTGCGGCTCTGGCAGTCGGCCAGCTTGCCGGGCAGGGCGGCATTTTCCAATGCGGACTTGCGGCGGACAAGGTCGCGGGCCTTCCGGGCGGCGTCGCGCGCGCGGGAGGCAGCCATCGCCTTGTCGAAAATCGCCTTTGCGGTGGAGGGGTTTTCTTCCAGATACGTCGCCATCTTTTCGCTGATCAGGTTGCTGACCAGTGTGCCGATTTCCGTATTGCCCAAACGCGCCTTGGTCTGGCCCTCGAACTGGGCGTCCTTCATTTTTACGCTGATAATAACCGTCAAACCTTCGCGGACATCATCGCCCGAAAGGTTTTTATCATTTTCTTTGAGAATATTATATTTACGCGCGTAATCGTTCATGACACGGGTGAGCGCGCGCTTAAAACCTTCCTCATGCGTTCCGCCATCCGTCGTATGGATATTGTTGGCGAAAGAAAGCATAAGTTCGTTGTAAGAATCATTATATTGCATAGCGACCTCCGCCGAAGCGGAGCCATCCGGCGCCGTGGTAGTGAAATGGATGATATCGGGGTGGATAACCTCCACGGCTTTTTTCTTATTGATATACTCCACGAAGCTGCTGATGCCGCCACTGTAGCAATAGCTGTTGCTCACCGGATTTTCCGGGTCGCGCAAATCGGAAAGCGTAATATGGATGCCAGCATTTAAAAACGCCTGCTCGCGCAGCCGGGTCTGAAGCGTTTCATAATCGTAAACCGTGGTTTCCTGAAAGATTTCCGCGTCCGGTTTAAAGGTGACATGCGTTCCGGTAAGGGCGGTATCGCCGCGCTGCTCCAGCTCCGTTACCGCCTTGCCGCGCTCGAAGCGCTGGTAATAAATTTTTCCTTCGTTGTAAACTTCGACTTCCAGCCATTCGGAAAGCGCGTTGACAACCGAAGCGCCGACGCCGTGCAGGCCGCCGGAAACTTTGTATCCTCCTCCGCCGAATTTTCCGCCAGCGTGTAGCTCGGTGAAAACAACGGTCACGGCGGGGATTCCCAACTGATGCTGAATGCCGACCGGAATGCCGCGCCCGTTGTCGGTAACGCTGATGACATTTCCAGGCAAAATCTGAACCTCGATTTTATCACAAAAACCGGCAAGCGCTTCATCAATCGCGTTGTCTACAATTTCATAAACAAGATGGTGCAATCCCCGCGGGCCGGTGGAGCCGATATACATTCCCGGGCGCTTCCGGACCGCGGCCAGACCTTCAAGTACCTGTATTTGATTTTCGTCGTATTTCTGTCCTGACTGCGTAATCTCGCTAAACTCCAAGTTTAACCCTCCAGTTATTATACAATTTGTATATATAAAATACTTTTACTCAATCATAAAAAGCAATTGCTATCTTCTGTATTTGGAAACGTTACCGACAACAATCGTCTTGTCGATGTTCGGGTCCCGCGGCCTTCTGGCATACCGGTTTTGGGGCACCGCGTAAGCAGCGCGGGGCTGCGCCGGCGCTCTTCTGCCGGTTTCCGGTTTCCGCAACCGGACAAGGTAAACCGAAAGAAGATAAAACGCGAGATAAGGCAGCACGGCAAGAAAAATCGAAGAAAGGCTGAGCGATTTTACGGAAAGCATATGGATAAGGTAAATCAGCCCGCTCAGAATAATTGCAAAAATAGACAGCCCATAAGTCGAGGGGTCCAGTTCAATATCGGAAAAGCCGCCGCATTTTGGGCATTTGAATTCTCCCTGCGTTTTAATGGACCAGGTTTGAAGAAAGCCCAGTTTCTTTCCGCAGTGCGGACATCTAGCCTTTCGGAATTTTTTCATTTCACTTACACCTGATCTTTCATACATTTGCAATTTCGTCCATAAAACCCGTCCGTTTCAGAAGGGTTACGGAGGAAATCTGTGTGATATATACATTCACCCTGTTGTTTTTATCGCAGCAAAGCACAAAGGACTTTGGCATTTCCATGGAAACATTCACAACCCTTCCCGCTTTCTGCGCGGCGGAAAGATAATCGCGGGTCGTATTAGAAATGGTAGAAGTCTCCATATCAAATATGCCCACAATATCACTCACTTTAATCACTGTGTCCTGCCCAAGATGAAGATACATAAGAAAAACCTCTCATTTTTTGCTTAGGACGCCCCCGTCCATAAAAAACAGGATACCATCCCGAAGCTGTTTTACCGCGTCGGGTTCGCAACAGGTAATAAAAACCTGACAATCGGTCAGATGGTTCAGCAGGTAATCCTGCCTTCCGGAATCCAGCTCGCTCATAACATCGTCGAGAAGGATCACCGGCCTTTCGCCGGTTTCACGAAAAAGCAGCTCTGCCTCCGCAAGCTTTAAGGCAAGCACAACGGAACGCTTCTGCCCCTGCGAGCCAAAGGTTCGCGCGGACAGAGAGTCGATCGTGATTTCCATATCGTCGCGATGGGGGCCGAAATTTGTGTGGCCCGTGGCAATATCGTCGCGGCGGGAAGCATACAGCGCCTGTTTCAGGTCTTCGGCGCTTTTCTGATATTCCAGTTGGATGTTCTCTTTATTTTGACTAATCCCGGCGTAAATTTTTTGCGCCGGTCCCCTTATTTTCTCAAGATAGCCGGCTCTGCCCTTCATCACGCTTTCGCCGAGGGCCGCGAGCCGTTCATCCCAGACATCGAGCGTATCCAGAAGCGCGGAATGCCGGGGAATTTCCTTTAAAAGCGCGTTGCGCTGGACAAGCGTCCGGTTGTAACGGGATAAAAGCGCGGCGTATCCGGGTTTTATTTGGCAAAGGGCCGCGTCGATAAAATTGCGCCGGAAGGACGGGCCTTCTCGCACCAGCGAAAGATGCTCCGGTGAAAAGAGCACGGCGAAAAAACGCCCGATCAGCCCGGAAGCCCGTTTCAGAGGAACGCCGTTTAAAACGGCGTTCCTACGCCCGTTCAAAATAGCGATCTGCGCCGTTTGTTCGCGTTCTTCGCAGAAAAAACCGATGTTAACTTCCGCCCTCCGCTCCCCGCGCAGAACCAGATCGGCGTCTTTCGCCCCCCGGAAGGAGCGCCCACCCGTAAAAAGCCAGATTGCTTCCAAAAGATTGGTTTTTCCCTGCGCGTTCGGCCCGCTGATGAGGTTGACGCCGGCGTGCGGCTCCATCTGCCCGGCTTTCAGGTTCCGGTAATTTTCAAAATCCAGGCGGCGGATGATCACCCTTTGCACACCTCATAGATTACAGAATGGAATTCCGCTTTATCGCCGGGGCGCATCTTTTTGCCGCGCATCGTGCAGACTTCGCCGTTGACCTTTACTTCACCGTTTTGTACCGCGAACTTTGCCTGGCCGCCGGTGTTTACCGCACCGCCAAGCTTTAAAAGCGCGTCAAGACGGATAAATTCCGTATTGATCGCTATTTTTTCTGTTTTCATATCAAGCCTCGCTCTTCAGGCGGACAGGCAATACCAGAAACAGATAGGAATTGCCTTCCCGCGGTAAAATTTTCATTGGGCTTAATGCCCCGTTGAGCTGTATTTTCACCTCGTCGCCCTCGGTATTCCGAAGTGCGTCGAGAAGGTACCGGTTATTGAAACCCATTTCCACAGGCTCACCCTCCATTTTCGCGGGGAGCTGGTCGCTTGCGCGGCCGATGGAAGTGGAACAAGAAACTTTGATTTCATTATCCTCAAATAAACAGCGAACCGGGCTTTTCAGCCGGTCGGTGATAATCAGCGAAACACGCTCCACGCTTTCGATAAACGAACGAGTGGAAACAAGGATCTCCATAGCGCTTGTGTTCGGAATCGCCGCGCGGTAATCCAGGAATTCCCCTTCCAGCAGGCGGGAAATGACACAGTAGCTGCCAATTTGGAATAAAATATGCCGCCGCCCGATGAGGATTTCCAGTTCTTCGTCATCGTCGCTCAGAAGCTTCATCACTTCCTGCAGCGTTTTGCCAGGAACCACAAAGTTCAGTTCCTCCTCGCATTTTGCGGTTTCCTCCCGCAGAGCAAGGCGGTACCCGTCGACGGAAACCAGCCGGATTTTATTTTTGTCCAGCTCAAACAGGGTTCCAGTATGGATCGGCTTAGCGTCGCTTTCCGCAACGGCGAAAATCGTCTGGCGAATCATGCTTTTCAGCGTACAGTTAGCGATCTTGATGGAGGTTTCCCCCGTAATGCTGGGCAGTTCGGGGTATTCCTCCGCCGGAATTCCGGCAATAGAGAAATCCGCCGGGCCGCTTTGAATCTTTGTGATGTTTTTATCGTCTACGGAAAGGTGGACATCGTCGGCCGGAAGACGACGGACAATATCACCAAACAGGCGTGCGCTCAGGACGATTCTTCCTTTTTCTTCCACTTTTGCTTCGATCTTGGTTTTCATCCCAAGCTCCAGGTCGTATCCGCATAGTGTAATTTCGCTTTCCTCTGCGGAAAGGAGGATTCCTTCCAGAGCGGGAACCGAGGACTTGGCGGATACTGCGCGCTGAATATTCAACACAGCTTCGTTTAGCTGCTGCCGTTTGCAGATAATTTTCATAATCTCACCTTTTGTTTCCGTTTATAATAGAAATAAATGATTTTATTTTAGTAAGAGTAGTAGGGGGCGGGGAAAAGTTGAAAGCTTTGCGTCTTTTAGGCTACATCGGGTTTTTTCGGGAATTTTTCCTGTGATTTCCTTGTTAACTCTTCGTTAACATTGCGTATTAAAATTTGAGTTTTTAACCGCATGTTGAAAACTCTGTGGGGAATGTTGAAAACTTGTTAAATAATTCGTGGAAAGAGAAAAATAAAAAAATTGCGTTTTCCCCCGGATTGTTTAAATGTGGAGAAACTTTGCACATTTTAACGGTTGCGTATATTTTTGACAATATCTTCTACTGTCGCTTTGAATTTGGGGTCTTTGGCGATTCCCTTTTCGACCTGCTGTATGGCGTAAACAACGGTGGAATGGTCGCGCCCGCCGAATTCCTTGCCGATAGAGGTCATCGGAAGCTGGGTAATTTCCCTTACGACATACATAGAGACCTGCCGTGCGCTGGAAATGTTTGCCGAGCGTTTCGACGAGCGGATGTCATCGCTGGAGGTTCCGAATGTGCGCGCTACTTCGTCGATGATTTTTTCGACGGTCAGCGGCGTGGGCTGATCGTTGTTGATGATATCGCTGATAGCCGCCTGCGCCGTTGTGATGCTCGGGCTTTCACCCGCCAGCAAAAAGTAGGCTTTCATTTTTTTCACTGCGCCTTCAAGCTGACGGATATTATTCTTCAGGCGGTTCGCTATGTATTCGGCAACGCTGTCCGACATATCAATTTCCAGAAGTTCTGCTTTCCTTTTTATAATAGCAATGCGTGTTTCGAAATCAGGCGGCTGAATATCGGCCGTCAGCCCCCACTCGAAACGGGTTAAAAGGCGTTCCTCCAGCGTGGCGATATCCTTCGGCGGCCGGTCGGAAGTCAGTACGATTTGCTTTTTTGCTTCGTATAAGGTATTAAATGTATGGAAAAATTCCTCCTGCGTTGAATCTTTTCCAGCTATAAACTGGATATCGTCGACCAGAAATACATCCGCTTTCCGGTACCTGTTGTGGAATTCGGCGGTGGTACCGCGGCGGATCGCTTCGATGAGTTCGTTCGTAAAGTCGTCGCCCTTGATATAAATAATATTCATTTCCGGATGCGTATGGCTGATTTCGTTGCAGATCGCGTAAAGAAGGTGGGTTTTGCCCAATCCGGAATTTCCGTAAATAAAAAGAGGGTTATATAAGGTTGCCGGCTTGCTTGCAACAGCCATGGATGCCGCATGTGCGAATTTATTGGAAGGGCCGACAATGTAGGTGTCGAACGTAAACTCATAGTCATCGTTGATGGCCGGGGTTTCGTCATTCTGCTTTTCGATTCCGGCTTCGTCCGGTGTGCAGATGCGAATTTGGATTTTCTGGCCGAAAATTTGTGCGAACGCTTCTTCCAGCATATCGATATAATAATGTTTGATTGTCTGTCGGTGCAGTTCATTCGGAACCTTCAGCACCGCGACACCCTGTGCGAAGTCAAGAGTAACCGGTTCGATACGCTTGATCCAGGTCGAATACGCAATTTCCGTGATCTTGCTTTTACAGTAATCGCAGACCAGATTCCATACCTCGGTAAAGGATTCCATCTTATAAACCTCATTTTAACAAATATTTATACTCTTAGGCATAACACAATTAATATTACCACAAAACGATCGGCTTTTCAAATTTCAATTTCGGATTCAGACACACTATATTGTATCGCGCGCGTGAGGAAAACCATAGACGATAAAATTTTTTTATTTTCCTTTTATTTTAAACTAAAATGTGGTATATTGAATAATATAATTAGATAAATTGCAAAATTGCCCCCTGAAAGATTTTTCCTGGGCTCAGGCGACAAATTATAGGTTGACAGTTTGCGCATTCTTAATATATAATGCTATATTGCAAGGTTTGTACCCCGAAAGGAGGGTTTTTATGCTGAGAACATATCAGCCAAAGAAGCTCCATAGGAAAAAGGAGCACGGCTTCAGAAAGAGAATGTCCACAAGAAACGGCCGCAAAGTTTTGGCCCGCCGCAGAGCTAAGGGCAGAGCACGTTTGAGCTATTAAGCAGAGGGCCACGCAATGTGGCCTTTCTTTTTAGCTCCCGATTTTGGGAAAAGAAATGCGGTGCGGGTTTAAAGTGATGGATTTTCTATCAATTAAAGAAAACAAGGATTTTTGCAGGATTTATGCAAAAGGGAAATCTTTTGTCAGCCCTGTGGTTGTAACATATGTTTTGAAAAACCGGAGGAAAAATATACGGGTTGGCATTACGACCACAAAGAAAATTGGAAATGCTGTGAAAAGGAATAGGGCCCGCCGCGTAATCCGCGAAGCTTTCCGGATTTTGGCACCCAGCATAAAGCCGGGATACGATTTTATTTTTGTTGCAAGGGGGAAAACCCCTTATGTGAAAAGCACGGAAATCGTCCGTGCGCTTTCGGCGCAGCTTAAAAAAGCGGGGGTCATGAAATGAAACGCCCGTTGATCTGGCTGATACGGTTTTATCAGAAAGGAATTTCGCCGTATAAAAGGCCTTGCTGCAAATATTATCCCACCTGTTCAAATTACGCAATTCAGGCTATTGAGCGCTTCGGCGCCTTTAAGGGATTTTGGCTCGCTTTGTTTCGCATATTACGCTGTAATCCGTTCAGCCGGGGAGGGTACGACCCTGTTCCGGAAAAACGGACAAGCGATAAGCATGATAGATAGAATAGAGGAGTACTGCTTATATGTACGATTTTTTTAATTTTTTCGGGAACATTCTCGGTTATCTGCTCTGGTTTTTTTATACCCTGATTCAGAACTATGGAATCGCCATTATTTTATTCACCATCGTATTGAAAATCCTGATGTTCCCCTTTTCCATCAAACAGCAGAAATCGTTGGCCGCCAGCAGCAGGCTGGCGATTAAGCAGAAAGAATTGCAGAAGAAATACGGCAACGATCGGCTGAAGCTTCAACAGGAAACGCAGAAGCTTTATGAAAAGGAAGGCGTAAACCCAACCGGCGGGTGCCTTACCACCTTTATTCCGTTCCCGATTATGATCGGTCTGTTCTATACCGTTCAGAATCCGCTCTCAAACGCGTTGCACCTTTCTGCGGATGGGATCAACAAAGCGGTTGCCATGTTGAAGATGATTCCGGGAGTTGGCGCAAATTTCAACGCCCAGTATGCACAGATCGAAATTGTTAAGCATTTTGCGGATTTAAAGCCCCATCTCACCATGTTTAGCGGGGACGAGCTTAAGAAAATAGAATCTTTCAGCCATGGATTCCAGTTTCTGGGTATGAATCTTCTCGATACGCCCAGCGATGGCGCCAATATTTTCGGAACGCTGTTCCGCTCAAATCTTTGGGTTATTCCGGTGCTGTGCCTTGTTTCCTCTTTGGTCACACAATATTTCATGATGAAAATGCAGCCCGGGATGCAGCAGCAGGAAGGTTGCATGAAATATATGTTTTATTTCATGCCTTTGTTTAGTGCATGGTTGGCCTGCACCCTGCCGGCGGCTGTCGGTTTTTACTGGATTATTTCGACCCTTACCGGATTTTTACAGACGCTTATCCTGAATATCTGGTACAGTCCGGCAGATTTGAACGCGAAGGCCGAGGCGCAGCGAATTGCCCTGCTGGAGCAGGAGGAAGCAAAAATGGAGAGAATCCCGGCAGTTTCTGTGCCGGCTGAAACAGGAAAAGGCAAGGCGGGAAAAAACAGGAAACCAAAAGCGTAAGGAAGCATTCGTATAATCATTAAGTTTAAGAAAAACGAGTAAACACCCGGGGGAGGTAATACCGTGATAAGAGAAGCGATTGCAACCGGTGAGACGGTAGAACTGGCAAGAGAAGCCGCATGCAGGGAACTCGGTGTGGAAACCTATGATGCGGATTTTGAAATTCTGGAAATGCCTACAAAAAAGACATTCGGTCTTTTCGGCGGAAGCCCGGCAAAGGTAAGGGTTTTTGTGAAAACCAGCCCCGCAGAAGCTGCTGCGGAGTATTTGAAAAAAATTCTGGAACATATGGGCCTTTCTTCGGTGGATATTCAAATCACTGAGGAAGAGAACGGCGCGCAGCTTTCCCTTTCCGGGGACGATATCGGCTTTATTATCGGTCACCGCGGAGAAACGCTCGACGCTCTCCAGTACTTAGCGGGACTTGTGGCAAACCATATCGACAATACCTATTACCGGATTACGCTTGACATTGGAAATTACCGTGAGAAACGCAGAGAAACACTTGAAGTTTTGGGTAAGAGAATCGCCGCCAAAGCGGTGAGAACCGGGCGCAACGCCTCTTTGGAGCCGATGAATCCGTACGAGCGGCGGATTATCCATACCGCAGTGCAGACGGTGGAAGGGGCGAAGTCTTGGTCGGAAGGTGAAGACCTTGCCCGCCATGTTGTGATCGGGCCGGAAGCCGGCGAGCGGCCGCTTCCACGGAGAAACTACAATAAGGGCCAGCGCCGTTCGTATGGGGAAAAGCCGCGGCCTGGTTACGGTAATCGGTCGCCGAAGTCGGCGCAGAACAGTACGCAGCCGTCGCGCCCTTCTGTGAAATCGGCGCCGAAGAGCGATAAGGATGCTCCGCTTTATGGCCGTATCGACTTAAAAAAAGAATGATTTGACGGGCGGTTCGCAGAATCGCCCGTTTCTTTTCGTTGAAATTGGAAATATCTTTTATAAAATTTTAAATTTTTCCCGCGCTTCGCGCGGATAAGGCGATGAGGTACCTTATGGAAAACAAAAGTATTTACAATACTTCTTCAAAGACGATCGCGGCGATTTCCACGCCGCAGGCACCGGGCGGGATTGGGATTGTCCGTATTTCCGGACCGGATGCACGGAAGATTGCAGGAAAAGTGTTTACTTCAAGCCGCGGAAAAACGCTGGACGATATAAAGGGCTATACCGCCCTTTACGGCAGGGTTCACGACGGGGATGAGGATATTGACGAAGCAATCGCCCTGAATTTTACCGCACCAGCAAGTTTTACTGGCGAGGATGTTGTGGAGCTTTCCTGCCATGGCGGGCTGTATATTTTGCGCCGCGTGCTGAAAGCGGTGTTTGCCGCCGGCGCTGTACCCGCCGGGCCTGGCGAATTCACGCGACGGGCATTTTTGAACGGCAAAATCGGGCTGACCGAAGCAGAATCCGTCATGCAGTTAATCGGCGCGCAGGGGGAGCAGGCTGCAAAGGCCGCGCTGGCCGGGCATGACGGCGCTCTGGAAAAGAAAATCCGGCAAATCCGCGAAAGCCTGCTTCAGACGGCCGGGCATCTGTCCGCTTGGGCAGATTATCCGGAGGAGGATATTCCGGAGGTCAATGAAGGTTCCCTGCATGCAACCCTTTGCTCAGTAAAAGGAGAACTGGAGCGTCTTCTAAGCCAGTTCGAAGCGGGGCGCGCAATCCGGGAGGGTGTTGTTACAGTAATCGCCGGCCGCCCAAACGTGGGAAAATCCACGTTGATGAACTTGCTTTCCGGATGTGAGCGCTCCATCGTTACCGAATATGCAGGAACTACGCGCGACATTGTGGAGGATACCGTCATTCTCGGGGATATCCCGCTCCGCCTTTCCGATACGGCCGGAATTCACCTGACCGAAGACCCGGTCGAGCGAATCGGTGTGGAGCGCGCGCGCGAAAGAATCCGGGAAGCCCAGCTTATTCTGGCGGTTTTTGATTCCTCGCAGGAGCTGAACGATGAAGACCGGGAACTGGTTTCCTTTGTCCTCCGGTCGCCGGCAATTGCGGTTGTCAATAAAAGCGATCTCCCGATAAAAATAGACATAAAGTATATTAAAGAAAATTTTAAACAAATAGTATATATTTCTGCTCTGTCCGGCGAAGGATTGGAGCAGTTAAAGAACGCGGTAGCGGAGCTTTTGCACACAGCAGGATTGAATCCGGCGGATGGGATCCTGTTTACGGAACGCCAGCGCGACGCGGCGCGCCGCGCCGAGGACAGCGTCAGCGAAGCGATCGTGGCTGTGGAGAGCGGAATGACGCTTGACGCGGTAACGGTTTCCATTGAGGGTGCGATTTCCGCTCTGTTGGAACTGACCGGGGAACGCGCGACCGAAGCGGTCGTCGATTCCGTTTTTCATAATTTTTGCGTTGGGAAATAGGTTGGCGCGGAATTGGGAATAGAACCGAATACTGGTTTATAATGGAATACGCCTGCGGAGAAATATATGGAATTTGGCAAACTGTACGCGCGCCGGGTGGAAATTCCGGAGAGGGTTTCCCCGAACGAAAGCAGTCTGATAGGCGCTTTCGTTCCCCTTCCTACGCGGGCGAAAGCAAACGGGAGGCGGGGCGCCGCCCAAAAACCCGCAGGCTTTTTAAAGCCTGCACGCAATATTTATTGTTTGATTGCGCTTTCCGGTGATAGGATATAGGAGGAACGATTATGCGATACAATGCTGGTGAATATGATGTAGCGGTCATCGGCGCAGGGCACGCGGGGATTGAAGCCTCGCTTGCTTCTGCGCGCCTTGGCTGCCGCACCTGTGTTTTTACAATCAATATGGACGCCGTTGGCAACTGCCCCTGTAATCCGTCGATCGGCGGTACGGCGAAGGGGCACCTTGTGCGGGAAATCGATGCGCTGGGCGGAGAAATGGGAAAAACTGCGGACGCGGTAACGCTGCAAAGCCGGATGCTGAATTTGGGAAAGGGTCCGGCCGTCCATTCCCTGCGTGCGCAGATCGACCGCCGTGAATACAGCAAGGTGATGAAGCATAAATTGGAGCTTCAGCCGAACCTGCATATGAAGCAGGCGGAGGTTGTGGAGCTTACCCGCGAAGAGAACGGCATATGGCAGCTCGTTACGCGCATGGACGCGGTCTATCGCGCGAAAGCGGTGATTATCGCAACGGGAACTTTTTTGGGCGGGAAAATTTATATTGGTGACGTTTCCTATGAAAGCGGCCCGGACGGAATGTTCCCCGCTGCGTTTCTGGGTGCTTCGCTGAAAAAACTGGGTCTGCGCCTGCGCCGTTTTAAAACCGGCACACCTGCGCGTGTTTTAAAGTCCAGCATTGATTTTACGGATCTGGAAGTGCAGTACGGGGACGAGCCGGTTATCCCGTTCTCCTATGACACGTTGACGCCGCCGAAGAACCGCGCGGTTTGCCATATTTCCTGGACAAATGAAAAAACCAAGCAGATTATTCTGGAAAATATCGGCCGTTCCCCGATGTACAGCGGGAAAATCGAGGGTATCGGCCCGCGTTACTGCCCGAGCATTGAGGATAAGATTATGCGGTTCCGGGACAAGCCGCGCCATCAGCTTTTCATCGAGCCTTGCGGCCTGGATACTGAGGAAATGTATTTGCAGGGCATGAGTTCTTCTCTGCCCGAAGATGTGCAGATTGCTTTCTATCACTCCATTAAGGGTTTGGAGCATGTTCAGATTATGCGCAGCGCTTATGCGATTGAATACGACTGCGTTGACCCGCTCCAGTTGAATGCGAGCTTGGAGTTTATGGATTTCCCAGGGCTTTACGGAGCGGGACAGTTTAACGGAAGCTCCGGTTACGAGGAAGCCGCCGCGCAGGGATTGGTTGCTGGAATCAATGCTGCGCTGAAAATACAGGGCAGGGAGCCGATGATTCTCGACCGCGCTGGTTCTTATATAGGGACTTTGGTGGACGACCTGATTACAAAGGGCGTTACCGACCCTTACCGCATGATGACATCTCGGAGCGAATACCGTTTGATTCTCCGGCAGGATAACGCCGATGAGCGCCTGACCCCAATCGGGCGGAAAATCGGGCTGATTTCAGACGAACGTTGGGAGCGTTTCAAGTTAAAGCAAAAGCAGAAGGAAGAGGAGCGCAAACGTGTGAAAAGTACCGTCCTTCCGCCGTCCGAGGCTCTGAACAGGATACTTGTTTCACATGAAACATCGCCGGTAACGACCGGTGTGCGGCTGTCGGATCTGCTTCGCAGGCCGCAGCTAAACTACGAATGCTTAAAAGAGGTCGATCTGAGCCGCCCCGATTTGCCGGCTGCGGTATTTGAAAACGTAGAAATAGAAATCAAGTATGAGGGGTATATTAAACGGCAGAAAGCGGATATTGCGGAGATGCGGCGGCTCGAAGCGCAAAAGCTTCCGCAGGATATTGATTACACGAAGATTTCCGGGCTGCGTAGCGAAGCGCAGGAAAAGCTTTCCAAGGTAAAACCTTCCAGCGTTGGACAGGCTTCGCGCATTTCTGGGGTTAGCCCCGCGGACATATCCGTGCTGCTGATCTGGCTTGCTCGCAAGAAGGAGGCGTAACATGGAGGATATTCAAGCCCTGCTGATTTCATCCGCACAGAGCATGGGAATAGAGATCAACAAAGGACAAGCGGAAAGTTTTCAACAATACATGGAACAATTGTTGAATTGGAACGAGAAAATGAATCTAACGGCCATCAAAGAGCCACGTGAGGTTGCGGAAAAGCATTTTCTGGACAGTATCCTGATTTTGAAGTATCTGAAGCTTCCGGCAAACGCAAAGCTGATCGATGTCGGCACCGGCGCGGGTTTTCCTGGTGTGCCGCTGAAAATTATGCGTCCGGAACTGGAACTGACCCTGCTGGATGGCTTGAACAAACGGCTTATCTTTTTAAAAGATGTGCTCGGTCATCTGCATTTGCAGGCCGAGCTGGTTCATGCGCGTGCAGAAGAAGCCGGGCGGCAGAAACCGTTCCGCGGGAAATTCGATTTTGCAACCGCACGCGCTGTCGCGCCGTTAAACATTCTTTGCGAATACTGCCTGCCGTTTCTGAAAATGGGAGGAACCTTTGTCGCCATGAAAGGGCTGGAGCCGGAGCAAGAAACCGAAGAAGCAAAGAAGGCAATTGCGCTTTTGGGCTGCGAACTGGCGAAAATTGAAAAATTTGCGTTGCCGGACGGCGACCGGAGGAGCTTGATTTTTATCCGGCGCACCGAGCCTTTGCCGGATCTGTATCCCCGCCATGGGGCAAAAATTTCAAAGAATCCCCTGTAGATTACGTGCTTCGGAAATACAGATTTCCGGGTAAATGGCAGGGAATCATCACGAACCGCCAAAATAGAACAAAAAGATATTTCTCTTGGTTGCCATAATATTACAAATTATTGCCGCCCAGCATGCTATCCTTATTAAAAAGGGACGAGCAGGGGGCGGTAATTTTGCATTTATTCAATGAATCGTGTAAAGTAGTGCAGATTCCTATCAACTCTATTCACCCAAATCCGGCACAGCCGCGAAAGGTTTTCAGCGAACAGGAGCTTTTGGAGCTGTCGCGCAGCATTCGTACCAACGGCTTGCTCCAGCCGATTACGGTTCGCCGCGTAAAAGACGGCTACGAACTGATTGCAGGAGAGCGCAGGCTCCGAGCATGTAAAATCGCCGGGCTGACCACAGTAGGCTGCATTATCAACGACTGTTCCCCTGAAACAAGCGCGGTTCTTGCCATGACCGAAAACCTGCAAAGACAGGATTTGCAAATTTTTGAGGAAGCGGAGGGAATCCGCCAGCTTATCGAGCAATGGAATGTGACTCAGGAAGAAGCTGCTTTACGGCTTGGCAAAAGCCAATCCACGCTTGCAAACAAGCTTCGGCTTTTAAAGCTTACAAAAGAGGAACGGGAGAAAATCACCGCAAACGGCCTTACGGAACGCCATGCACGCGCGCTTTTGCGGATTAAAGATGAAGTCCTGCGCAAAAACGCGTTGAATCTGATTATTGCCCGCGACTGCAATGTAAAACAGGCGGAGGAGCTGATTGACAATTTCCTGCAAGGAAACGAGAAGCCGAAGAAGACAAAACGCACCGTTGTGGTGAAGGATGTCCGCATTTTCCTGAATACGATCAACCATGCGATTGAGACCATGCGGCAAAGCGGAATCAATGCGCAGACGCTGAAAAGCGAGACGGACGAATACATCGAATGTCTAGTTCGTATTCCGAAGGCACAGGCGACTTCTGGCGGAAAAAAGCCTGCTTAAAAAAATTATAAGTTTTTACTCCTATTTCCCTATATCATTTCCCACAAGGTAGGCCGGACGCAAGTTCGGCCTGCTTTGTTTCACATGAAACATTGGCTGTGCTGCTGCGAATTTATAGAAAATCCGGCTCTGTGGAGCAGAAAGGCAGAGATTTCCCCAACATATGTCATAACTACTTTATCTTAGGGAAAAAGCGTGTTATAATAGTACCATTCTATACGGATACCCGAAAAGGGGGTTCCGTTTTTTTCAGCGATGATCCGGCGGGACAGAAACCCGCTTCGGGAGGGAAAAGAATGGGAAAAATTATCGCGATTGCCAACCAGAAGGGCGGCGTCGGTAAAACCACAACATCGGTTAACCTTTCCGCTGCAATGGGCATGAAGGGAAAGAAAACCCTGCTTGTGGATGTTGACCCGCAGGGCAATGCGTCCAGTGGTGTCGGTGCGGACCGCCGCGCGCTGGAAAACACAGTTTACGAGGTTCTGATCGGCGAAGCGAATGCAAAAGATGTAATCATTCCTACGGAATTCAGCAATCTGGATCTACTTCCGTCCAGCATGGACCTGGCGGCGGCTGAAATCGAGTTGGTTTCGCTTGAACACCGCGAATCCATTCTGAAAAACGCGTTGGTTCCGTTCCGGGATCAATACGATTTTATCTTTATCGACTGTCCGCCCTCGCTCGGCCTGATTACGACCAACGCGCTGACGGTGGCTGATACGCTTCTGGTGCCGATCCAATGCGAATATTACGCGCTGGAGGGCCTGTCCCAGCTTATGAATACGGTTCGCCGCGTAAAGCGGCAGTACAATTCCCAGCTTGACATTGAAGGCGTTCTGCTGACAATGTACGACGGCAGGCTGAACCTGACGCAGCAGGTTGTGGAAGAAGTGAAGAAATACTTCCCGCGCAAGGTGTTTGCAAGCGTGGTGCCGCGCACCGTGCGCCTTTCCGAGGCGCCGAGCTTCGGAAAGCCCATCCAGTACTTCGATAAAAGCTCCCGTGGGGCGCTGGCTTACGACGCACTAGCGGAGGAAATTCTGGATTTGAATAAGAGATAGCGGGGGGAAGAAGAGATGGCAGCAAAAAAACGCGGCCTTGGAAAAGGCCTGGACGCGATTTTCGCGGAAAACGATACCGGAGACCGCAACGCAGCGGTCTCCCTTAAAATAAGCGAAATTGAACCGAACCGTGCGCAGCCCAGAAAAGATTTTAACGAAGAAGCGCTCGCCGAGCTTGCCGACTCCATTTCACAGCACGGCGTTTTGCAGCCGCTTCTGGTTCGGCCGATTGTCGGCGGCTACCAGATTGTTGCGGGGGAACGCCGTTGGCGTGCCGCGCGCATGGCGGGTATTTCCGAAGTACCTGCGGTGATCCGGGAAATGACCGACAGCGAGGTAATGCAGCTTGCACTCATTGAAAATTTGCAGCGTGAGGATCTGAATCCCATTGAAGAAGCGCAGGGCTACCAGTCTTTGATGGAGAACTACGGCTTGACACAGGAGGAAGTTTCAAAAACCGTGGGAAAATCCCGGCCGACGGTGGCAAACGCGCTCCGGCTTTTGAATTTGCCGAAAGAAATCCTGGATATGGTGCATTCCGGAAAGCTTTCCGCCGGGCACGCTCGCACATTGCTCAGTTTCTCGAATCCATCGGAAATGTTGAAGGCGGCGAAGCTGGCTGCGGAACAGGGAATTTCGGTGCGCGAGCTGGAAAAGCTGGCAAAAAAGGCAAACGAACGCCTGAAACAAGCCGAGCCGGAACCGAAGGCAAAGAAGAAGCCGCGGTATTTCAGCGAAGTCGAGCTTGCGCTGAACGAGCATTTGGGCCGCAAGGTACAGGTGAGCGGCACAAAAAAGCGCGGCGTCCTGCAAATCGAGTTCTACGGGGAAGAGGATTTGAGCGAGCTCGTAAAACTTTTCAACAATAATTAGCCAAACGGTGGAAAATAAAACAGAATAAAAAGGAGTAATAAAACAATGCTTGATATTAAATTGATTCGCAGCAATCCGGAAAAAATTAAAGCCGGTGCGAAAAAACGCTGTATTGATGTGGACGCTCTGGTGGATGATATTCTCAAAATTGACGAGGAACGCCGCGAAGTGACCGGAAAAGTGGAAAAAATGAAGGCGGAACAGAATGCGGCCACAAAGAAAATTCCACAAATGAAAAAAGCTGGGGAAGATACCACCCAGTTAATGGCGGAGCTGAAAACCCTTTCCGAACAGATTAAGGCAGCGGACGGCGAGCTGGGCGAGCTGGAAGAAAAGCAGAAAACGCTGCTGCTGTCCCTACCGAATATGCCGGACGACGACCTTCTGGAGGGCGGCAAGGAAAACAACAAGCCCATCCGCCTTTACAAGGAACAGCCGAAATTCGATTTTGAGCCGAAAAACCATGTGGATCTCTGCGAAAACCTTGGCATGATCGACTACCAGCGCGGCGCGAAGCTGGCGGGCGCCGGTTCCTGGGTATACCGCGGTATGGGTGCGCGTTTGGAATGGGCTTTGTTAAACTTCTTTATCAGCGAGCATCTGAAGGACGGCTACGAGCTGATCCTCCCGCCACATATGCTGAACTATGAGTGCGGCTACGTTGCCGGGCAGTTCCCGAAATTTACCGAAGAAGTTTACTGGATTCAGAATCCGACCAGCAACGATAAAAAATTCATGCTTCCGACCGCGGAAACCGCTCTGGTCAACCTGCACCGCGACGAGGTGCTTTCACTAGACGAGCTTCCGCGCAAATACATTGCGTACACCCCCTGTTACCGCAGGGAGGCCGGCAGCTACCGTTCCGAGGAGCGCGGCATGATTCGAGGCCACCAGTTCAATAAAGTCGAAATGGTGCAGTACACCGCGCCCGACAAGTCTGACGAAGCTTTTGCGGAGCTTGTTGAAAAAGCGGAGAGGCTCGTACAGCAACTTGGTTTGCATTACCGCCTGAGCAAGCTCGCCGCAGGCGATTGCTCCTTCTCAATGGCGCGCACCTACGATATTGAAGTCTGGATTCCGAGTATGGGGATTTACAAGGAGGTCAGCTCCGCTTCCAACGCAAGGGATTATCAGGCGAGAAGAGGCAATGTGAAGTTCCGCGGCGCGGACAAGAAGCTTCAGTTCGTCCATACGCTGAACGCTTCCGGTCTTGCGACCAGCCGCGTGATCCCCGCCATTGTGGAGCAATATCAGAACGCCGACGGCAGCGTAACCGTGCCGGAGGTTCTGCGTCCGTTTATGGGTTGCGATATTATAAAATAAGAGAAACTGCCCCCCCGCGGGAGAAAACGCCGCAGGGGGTGTCATTTTACATAACAATGAGGTATCACATATGGACAAGACGGATTTGATCAGAGAGTATTCCCGGAAAGTGCGCGTCGCAAGCTATGAGATCGGCGCGCAAGGGCAGATGAAGCTCAGCTTCCTGATGCGCATGTGCCAGGAAACAAGCGAACAGCATCTCGATATTGTTGGCTTGAGCTATGAAAAGTTGTACGAGGACGGCATGGTGTTTCTGCTGATTACAAACCGGATGAAAATTAAGCGGATGCCGTTGCGTAACGAAGAGGTAACAATAAAAACGCATCCGCGCGGGGTGTGCGGCGCGCAGTTTTACCGTGACTTCAAGATTTACAGCGGGGACGAGCAGATTATTGACGTGATGCAGACCTCCGTCACGGCCGACCCGAATTCGCACAAAATTCTTCGCCCGAAAAAATTTCTGGATTACGGGGTATTTTCCGGCGAAAAGGTAGCTCCGGAGGATCGGGTGCCGAAAGCCGAAATACCGGAGGATCTGCCTTTCGTGGGGGAAAGGCCGATTCGTTATTCCGACCTTGATTACAACTGCCATTTGAACAATACCGTTTACGGGGATATTGTAACGGATTTTCTGCCGGGCGGGCACGATGCCTTCCGTTACGCCGAGGTGCAGATTAATTACATTAATGAGAGCGCGCTGGGCGATGTTCTGAAGATTTACGCCGCAAGAAAAGACGGATTTGTCATGATGAAGGGGGGCAATGCGCGCGGCTGCGGATTCACCGCGACGGCGACGCTACTTCCAATGGATGAAAAGCCCGTATAATTCGAAAATAATCAGTTGAAATTGTATGCGCGTAATGATATAATATCAAAATATATTAAAATAACAAGAGAAAAAAGCGGCGCGGAAAGCGGTTTGCGGCGCGCAAAAATGTGACAGGAGGAAAACATGTTAAACACAAATTACTCGGAAAAATTTGCAAAGGAAGGCCTGACGTTTGACGATGTTCTGCTGATCCCGGCTGAATCCAACGTATTGCCCAAGGAGGTGGATTTAACCACCCGGCTTACGAAAACCATCAAGCTGAACACGCCGTTGATGACGGCCGCCATGGATACCGTTACGGAAAGCAACATGGCGATTGCGATCGCCCGTGAAGGCGGCATTGGCATTATTCATAAGAATATGTCCATTGAAATGCAGGCCGACATGGTGGACCGGGTAAAGCGTTCGGAAAACGGTGTTATTGTGGACCCGTTCTTCCTTTCTCCTCAGCATTACGTGCATGATGCGAATGAGATTATGGCGAGATACCATATTTCCGGCGTGCCGATCTGTGAAAACGGCAAGCTGGTGGGCATTATTACAAACCGCGATTTACGCTTTATGACCGAAGAGGATTACGACCAGCCGATTTCCGCCGTAATGACAAAGGAAAACCTTGTTACGGCTCCGGTTGGGACAACCCTTGCGCAGGCGCAGGAAATTCTGCGCAAGCACCGTATTGAGAAACTGCCGATCGTTGACGACCAGGGCAACCTCAAGGGTTTGATTACCATTAAGGATATTGAAAAAGCGGTGCGTTACCCGAATTCCGCGAGGGACGCGGGTGGCCGCCTGCTTTGCGGCGCGGCGATTGGCGCGACGGGCGATGTTCTTGAGCGTGTTGCCGAGCTGGTAAAGGCACAGGTTGACGTTGTTGCGCTCGATTCCGCCCATGGGCACAATAAGGACGTCATAGAAGCCGTCAGACGCGTGAAAAAGGCGTTTCCCAACTTACCGCTCATCGCGGGAAATGTCGCGACAGGAGAGGCCACAGAGGCCCTTATTGAAGCGGGCGCGGATTGCATTAAGGTCGGCATGGGGCCGGGCTCCATCTGTACCACCCGTATTGTTGCCGGCATCGGTGTGCCGCAGATCACTGCTGTTTACGATTCTGCCTGTGTCGCCGCGAAATACGATATTCCGGTGATTGCGGACGGCGGCATTAAGTACTCCGGCGATATTGTTAAGGCGCTCGCCGCCGGCGCAAATGTCGTCATGGTCGGCTCGCTGGTCGCGGGCTGCGAGGAATCCCCCGGTGAAACCGAGTTGTACCAAGGCCGTCAGTTCAAGGTCTACCGCGGAATGGGTAGCCTTGCCGCGATGGGACAGGGCAGTAAGGATCGCTACTTCCAGCAGGATCAGAAAAAGCTGGTTCCGGAGGGCGTCGAGGGCCGTCTGCCGTACAAGGGGCCGCTCTCTGATACCATTTACCAGATGGTGGGCGGTATCCGTGCCGGCATGGGCTACACCGGCTGCAGAAACATTGAAGAACTGCATGAAAAGGCGCAGTTTGTCCGTATTACGGGCGCCGGCCTAAGGGAAAGCCATCCGCACGATATTCAAATTACCAAGGAAGCGCCGAACTATTCAATCCAGTAAGTATAATCCTATAAAAATATACAAATAGGATTCTAAAACCGTTTACTACAATTCTGGGGAAGGTAGGATTTCTGTATCGGATTCGTCTCTTTTCCCCGGGAAATACCGGACGGAAGAAGAAATATTTAGAATTTCAAATATTTTGCAAAAATGTGTTGACAAAACACAGCATTATCGGTTATAATATAAAACGCTCCGCTTTGAATTTTAAAGCGGAGATAGATGGCGGCATAGCTCAGTTGGCTAGAGCATTCGGTTCATACCCGGAGTGTCATTGGTTCAAATCCAATTGCCGCTACCATATACGGCCCGGTGGTCAAGCGGTTAAGACACCGCCCTTTCACGGCGGTTTCACGAGTTCGAATCTCGTCCGGGTCACCATAAAAAACAGATGTACCCTCGAAGTTCGGGGGTATATTTCATATGGACGCATAGCTCAGCTGGTTAGAGCGCTCGCTTCACACGCGAGAGGTCATGGGTTCGAGTCCCCTTGTGTCCACCAAAAAGAGACAGCACTCATTTGAGTGCTGTCTCTTTTTGCGGGCTAAGGGCTTGGCGGGAATCCCCGGTGCAGGCAGGAAAAACACCCCCTGTCTAGCAGATCCGTAGGCTCTTGGGGCGTGCAGGGAAAGATGGGGGCGAAGGTGGTGTTGACTCCGAGCAAGCCTAGCCCCTTCTTAATAAAATAGGAAAAATCCCCAAAGCGGTTTGGCGTGCACGCCTGCGGGCGTACATTCTTCCACTTCGTTTTGTGTAAATCCGGCGGCTTACGCCGGTTTTTTTCTGGCTGCGTAAATCATAGATCTTTCTGTATAAAGGAAATACAGCTTAAGATGGAATGCTCCACCATATCGCTGACTGTCTGATCGGTATAAAACGCTGTATGCGGCGTAATTATGACATTCGGAAAGGAATTTAAGAGGGAAAGTTCCCGGTTGTCCAATATTTCGCTCTTTAAATTATGATAATAGAGGTCCGACTCCTGTTCCATTACATCCAAAGCCGCACCACCGATTTTTTTCTTTTCTACTGCGTCAATCAAAGCCTTTGTGTCAATCAGGGAGCCCCGGGCTGTGTTCACAATATATACGCCATCCTTCATCAGCGCGATCGAATCCTTATTAATCAAGTGGAAATTTTCCTTCGTCGCAGGTGCGTGCAGCGTTATAATATCACTCTCTGCAAAAAGCTTCGCAAGCGGGACGTACGCAACATCCTTCGCGATTTCTGCATTTTGATTTATATCATAGGCAATCACTTTGCAGCCAAAACCGCGCAAACATTGAATTACTGTCCGGCCGATCCTTCCGGTACCGATTACCCCAATCGTTAAATTATGCAGTTGTTTTCCCTGCACTCCATCATCCAATGAGTAATCTTGTATATTGCTACGCGCCAAGATAGTTTTGATTTTACGGATTGCCATCAGAATCAGCATGACGGTATATTCAGCCACACTGTAAGGGGAATACGCTACGTTTGCCACCTGGATTTCCAGCTTCTTTGCGGCGTCAATGTCAATATGATCATATCCGATCGTTCTTGTGGAAATGAATTTCACGCCGGCGTTATGAAACTTCTCCATTAATTCCGCATTGATCTTGTTTGTTAAAATGCTGATACATTCATAGCCCTTTGCCATATCTGCATTTTCAAGCGTTGGCGCCTCTTTGCATAGCGTGACTTCCACTTGATGCTGTTCGCTGAATTTTCGAAAATATTCCGCTTCGTCTTTTCTGCAGCTGTAGACCAGGATTTTCATTTTGCTACTCCTTTGATTTGTATATGCTAGATTTGGTTTCCCTAAGGGATAACATGGTATCCCGCGTCGGCAATTGCCTCGCAGATTTGCTTCCTGTGTTCGTGATTCCTTGTTTCCATCCGAACCTTCACAGAGCAGGCGTTTACGCCCATATTTTCCATCATTCGGTCATGGTGGATACTTACCACATTTGCGCCAAGGTCGGCGATAATCGCGGAAATCTCCTTAATCCGGCCGGGTCTGTCCATTGTTTCAATGGTCAGATCGCCCAAACGCCCCGCTTTCAGAAGGCCGCGGCTGATAACCTTGGAAAGAATGGTCACATCAATATTTCCACCGGAAAGAAGGCAAACTGCTTTTTTCCCCTTGATGTCAATCTTGTTGAACATGGACGCCGCCACAGCGACCGCTCCCGCGCCTTCCGTAATCAGCTTGTGCTGTTCTATCAGCGTGAGTATCGCGGTTGCGGTTTCGTCGTCCGTTACAGTAACAACCTGATCCACATACTTGGAACAGAAGTCGTAGGTCAGGTTTCCAGGGCATTTTACCGCAATACCGTCTGCAAAGGTGGATACGCTCTTAAGCTCCTCTATTTTATGATCCTCCAGCGATTTCGCCATGCTCGGCGCGCCGCTGGCCTGCACCCCGTAAACCTTGCATTTCGGATTCATGGATTTTATGGCGAAGGCGACGCCGGAAATCAGTCCGCCTCCTCCTACCGGAACGATCACCGCGTCCACATCGGGAAGCTGTTCTAAAATTTCCAATCCAATCGTCCCCTGACCCGCGATCACATCGGGGTCGTTAAACGGATGGATGAAGGCCGCGCCGCTCTCTTTTTGAAGCGCACACGCCTTTTTATAGGCGTCGTCGTACACCCCTTTTACAAGGCATACCTCCGCACCGTAGCTCTTGGTCGCCTCAACCTTTGAAATTGGCGCGCCGTCAGGAATACAGATCAGCGACCGAATTCCGTTTTTCTGCGCCGCGAGCGCAACGCCCTGCGCGTGGTTTCCGGCGGAACAGGCGATGACTCCCTTTGCTTTTTCCTCTTTTGTAAGCTGTGAGATTTTGTAGTAGGCGCCTCGCACCTTGAACGAGCCGGTTATCTGCAAGTTTTCGGTCTTTAAGTAAATCTGGCTTTCCGGGTAAATGCGCGGGGCGTGGATTAAATCTGTTTTACGGATCACATCCTTTAAAACAGAAGCGGCATGATAAACTTTATCTAATGTCAACATAACGATTCTCTTTTCATATCCTCATTGCTGTGCCGTCGGCCGCGGCCGGCGGCCTTGCTGTGTTTATTCAACCAATGCAAATTGCTGCCATGGCTTTACGTGGTCAATCAAAAATAATTCCTCGTCGGCGATTCTTCCCACAACGTTTGTCTTACCGGAATTCTCCCTGTCTTTCAGCGCAATCTGCAATTCCCCGGTGTAATTTTTATAGTACATATTATCAATTGTAATATCCCCGCGTTTAATATTTCTCGTGTTCACCGGGGCAAATCCATTTCCGTCGTATTTTACCCTGCTTTTGCTGGACCGTATCATATATTCGGAAACATCCCCTCGATTCAAATGAAGCCGGTTCAGAACAATATCCCTTTCCAGATCGGAGATATTCTTTTCCAAATGGACATGGAAAGTCAATTTATAGGGATCGACTTCGCTCAAGGCCTTCAGCTCTTCATCTGACGCAAAAGCATTCGCGATGATTACGTCGTCAATCAGATTCGTCGAAAAAAGATGTTTTGCCTGTACCTGTATCGGCAGATTCCGATGTTTCTCCAAGGTGCATAGCCCCTCATTGACGGGCCATGGGCCGAAACTCGCGCTTTTTGAAGAAACAAACGCGGCGGTCCGGATATTAAACTTTTTATATTGTTCGTTGCACTTCATGAAATGATCATAAGAAATTCCGGAATATTTATGAGGATAAAAATTATGGCACCCTAAGAGATTATCCGGGTTAGGCTGATAGCTGAAGATATTATCCAGATATTTTGTGCCGGCGCTCATGTTCAGCTCGATTTTCAAGCCAAATAAATTGAAGGACATGGCGGCTTCCTCCAGCCCTGTAAAACCATGATCCAGGCGGATGCCATAAAGCCCCATTTCTTTAAAAATATGAAGGTCGTCATAGCTTATCCCGAGGTGCTGAAACACCGATGGGTCAACGTCTGCAATTACTTTCATCCCGTATTGATTCGCATGAGCGACCGTTTTTTTAAACTCGTCGATGATTTTTTCTTTCTCTCCCTCGACGGAGAGAAGGCAGGTAAATACCCTTTTGAATCCATATTTACTGGCCCTGTCAATGTAGGCTAAATTTTCCTCTAATTTTGCATGGGCTGGGTAAACGGAAAATCCAATTGTTCTCATAGCTTTTCTCCTTGTTTAAAAAATTTGCTTACTTGTCTTAAATAAGCAAGCGGTGGCGCGCTTTTTCCCGTTGCTTTTGCTTGTTTCGCAACCGGATGTTATATAAGTGCTTAGGTGGCTTTTTTACAAAGCCACCTAAAAATCACTTATATTACTGCTTTACGGTTTCATTCCTTATTGTTTTCATATAATTTTTCCTGCTCACAGTATTTTTTGTCTTGCGCTTTGATAAAGGGTAGGTAAATCAAAAACGATATAACGATTTCCACGGCTTGCAGAATGGCTCCCCTTATCCCTGAAACAAGGAATCCGCCGATGATCGGGGGAGTGGTCCAGGGAATAATTACGCCGTTCGGCGCCGGAACGAGCCCGGCGGCCATCGTGCAATAGGTTATGACCGCTAAAATCAAAGGTGTGCAAATGAATGGAATGAGCAGGATCGGGTTCAAAACGACGGGCAGCCCGAATATGATCGGTTCATTGATGTTAAAAAGTCCTGGAAGAATGGAGAGTTTGCCGATTCTTTTGCATTGCTGGGATTTGCAGACAAGCAGCAGCGCAAGGCATAGGCCCAATGTGGCACCGCCACCGCCTAACCACAGATAGATGGAGTTGAATTGCTGCGTGATAATATGGGGTAGTGCCTCTCCTTTTCCAAATGCCAAAAGGTTGTCCGCCGACAAAGCTAGCCATATCGGGGTCATAACGGATTGTACAACATCCCCACCGGCGATACCGAACATCCAGAACAGGCCGATAAAGAAGTTTGCGATTATGACCGCCCCCAGGCTGTCGCCCAGCGAAACCAGCGGCAATTGCAGAACATTGAAGATGCAATTATGTATGGTGCCGAATGGAGTATATGCAAAGATTAATCTTATTATTCCAAAGGAAAATATGGTGATGGTTCCCGGAATAAGCGCGGAGAATGCCTTTGCAACGGTGGGCGGGACACCCTCCGGCATTTTAATAACCCAGCCTTTATTTGAGACAAAGCGCATGATTTCCGTGGCAAGTATCGCGGAAACCATTCCGACAAACAAGCCCTTGGAGCCGATCCATTCCATCGGGATAACGCTGTCGACCTGATAAACCGCCTTTGAGCCTTCCGGCGTAAAGTTTGTAACGAACGGTGTTAACACAAAGAAGGAAACAAGCGAAATGACCGCGGTGTTCAACCCGTCCTGTTTGTAATGGTTGGTTAAACTGTGCGATATTCCGATTATTACAAATATCGACATAATCGCCATGGAGGCGTGATAGGGGACTAAAAAGAAATCGCCCCAGTGTTTTCCGAAGATACCGGACATAAAATCCCCGTAGCCCGGGATCGGCAATTCTTCAATTAACAAAGATATGGCACCGATGATCAGGAGCGGCATTGCCAGCATAAAGCCGTCACGTATGGCAATCAGATAACGGTTGTTGGCGATTTTATCCGCCACCGGCATGATTTTTTCTTCGAGAAGATTTTCTTTTTTCTTCATGGGTGATCCTCCCTGTTCTGGTTTTCCATCATTTTTAGCGCTGTTTTCAAAACCTTTTCTCCATCCATCATCCCGTAATCCATACTGTTGATTACATCCACGGGTATGTTTTTTTCGCTGCATAGCTTTTTGGCCCTGCCCAATGCAAACCGGATTTGCGGTCCAAGCAGCACAACATCCGCGTCGTCCAGATGACTTGCCATTTCCGCTTCGGGAAAAGCATCAATCGATACATCCATTTCCATCGCTTTTGCCGCATTTTGCATCTTTGTAACTAATAAACTGGTAGACATTCCTGCAGAACAAAACAAAAGAATTCGTTTCATCAAACAGCCTCCTCAAAATTTTATTAAGCATCAATTTATTTCCAATCGTTTTGATAAATTGATGGGCTTACTTCGTTAGCTCCTTGGGAAATAGCCCTCTTCTTCCGCGGTACCAATGGGTTCCCCTTTGCTTAATTTAACCGCAAAGTCTGCAATCTTTTTCAACGAACCATTTAATCCGGTTCCCCCAACTTTGGGCGTTTCAATAATGTAGACCCGCTTTCGGAAAAGCTCCGTTCCCGTACTTTCTTTCGCCATCGCCGCAAAAGCCTGCACGTGGGCTTCGTTTGTCAAGGCTTCCGCCAGATAGCCGCAGCAGTCCCCATATCTTTTATGGTTTAAAGCCGGCCCGCAGATGACGACATCCGCCTTCAGATTTTTAATTATATCCGTGAGTGCCGCAATAGCCTTTTCCCGGTTCTCTAAAAAGTAATGGTCTCCGCATATTACCGTACCAACGATATCCGCGCCTTTCCGGAGCAGCATGGTCCGCAAAAGCATCCCCGTTCCTACTGCACCGGCCTGTGCTTGGGGTTCTATATCCATCCTTTCGTCACCACCCAGACCGGCCTGTACCTGATTTAAAAATTGAACTACTCTTATCATTTTTTTACGCTCCTTATGTATTTCAGCTCTTCCCAAGAATGGGATGGATCCATAATGGATGCCTACAACGCCAATGCCTGTTTCAAAACCTTCTCTCCGTCCATCTTTGCGTAGTCCGTACTGTCGATAACGGAAACCTTAATCCCCTTGGGCTCGAATTGCGCTTTCATTTTGTCAAGCGTGTACGCCACCTGCGGTCCGAGAAGCAAAATATCCGTATCATCCGCATATTTTTGGAAATCGCCTTCCGGCACCGCACGGATTTTTACATTTGATACGGATTTAATTGCCGCGGTATTCATCTTGCTTACCAGCAGACTCGTTGACATGCCTGCCGCGCAGACCAAAGTAATACGTTTCATTTCCCTTCCTCCTTATTTTTAAAAAATTTTTCATAAAGATCAATAAACTCTTTTGCGATATCAATAATCATGATCGCGCTCATTAAATGATCCTGTGCATGCGCCAAAAGTACGGACATATTTTTTATATTTCCGTCCGCCTCCTCCTGAATGATCTCCGTTTGGAACCGATGCGCCTCGGTCAAATATTCGCCCGCTTTGTCAATTTGAGCGCGCGCTTCCGCAATCTTGCCATTTTTCGCGCTTTGGATTGCTTCCATCGCCTGGCTTTTGGCATCCCCGCTATTTACAATAAGCTGCATAGAAATTGTTTCAATACTCATTTTCGTTCACCTTTTATATACAAATTTTACTTTCCTGCTCAAAGAATAAGCAATATTCATGCCAAAACGCTTCAGGGCATAAGAACTTTGGGCGTAAGCGCAATCCGGTATTGCCATTGTGGTTATCTGTTTCATGTGTTTCGAGTTTTGTTTGCGAAATAATTCACATTATTACCAATATTGCAGCACGAACATTGACTTTATTAGGCAGGTACACTATACTAACCTTGATTAAATCGTGATCTTGGGGGGCTTGAGCATGAAACGGATTGATATTGTGCGAAAAAGACTGGGCGAGCTGTCGGCACAGGGGGGAGTCACCGCCGGGGAACTTGCGAAAGACTTGGGGCTTTCGCGTGCGAATGTGAGCAGTGATTTGAATAGGATGTGCAAAGAGGGAAGTGCGGAAAAATTCGGAATAAAGCCGGTGTATTACAAAATTTCTTCCCCTGCGGCTGAACAGAATGCGGGGTCTTTGCTGGATCGTTTTGTCCGTGACAACCCGAGCCTGTACCATTGTGTCGAACAGGCAAAGGCCGCCGTACTGTACCCTCCGCATGGCATGCATATGCTTCTTTTCGGGGAAACGGGTGTGGGAAAATCCATGTTTGCCGAACTGATTTATCAATACGCACGCGAACGGAAATGCGCAGGGAAAGATGCGCCTTTCATCGTCTTTAATTGCGCAGATTATGCAAACAACCCCCAGCTTTTGGTCAGCCAGCTCATGGGAACAAAAAAGGGCACATACACGGGCGCGGATACGGACAAGCCCGGCTTGCTTGAAAAGGCGGACGGCGGATTTTTGTTTTTGGACGAGGTGCACCGACTTCCTCCCCAGGGACAGGAAATGCTGTTCACCTTTATTGACAGAGGCGTCTACCGGCGACTGGGTGAAACGGAAAATGAGAGGAAAGCAACCGTTTTGCTCATTTGCGCCACCACAGAAGACCCGGATTCCACTTTGCTGAAGACATTTGTCCGCAGAATCCCCATGATTATAAAAATTCCGAATTTAAGCGAGAGGAACATGGATGAAAGACTCAATCTGATCAGCCATTTCTTCCGCAACGAATCGGCCCGGCTCGGAAAGCCGATTTCCGTCTCCGTAAATTCCATGCGCGCCCTGCTGAGTTATTGCTGTCCTAACAATGTCGGCCAGTTGAAGAACGATATCCTGATTATCTGCGCGAAAGCGTATTATGACTATATTTCAGGCAAAAAAGAGGATTTGCGTGTGGTCAGCTTTGATCTGCCGGATAACATAAAACAGGGGCTCTATCTGGAAACCACCCATCGTCAAATTTGGAACCGGCTGATTGGAATCAATAAACGGTACTGTGTGTTTGACAGCAGCTCGAAGGAATTGTTGCTGCGGAATAACGAGGACGCAGAAAATATTTACGAAATGATCGAAAACCGGACGCAGGAGATGAAGGAGCGAGGTATCTCCGACGAAGAGATCAGCAAGGAGATCAGCAATGAAATCCGCCTGTATTATAAAAATTTTCTTGATATTTCAGAGCATCCGCAGGATTTCTCAAGCATAACAAACCTTGTCGGCGTTGAAGTAATGGCGGCAGTTGACAAAATTCTCATGGAAGCGCAGAAAACATTAGCCCGCAATTTTGGAAACAACATCCGGTATGGTCTGGCGGTACATATTTATAACTCCATTAACCGGGTAAGGCGGGGCCGTAAAATTATCAATCCGCAGCTGAATCTCATCCGCAAAGAGCATGCCGCCGAATTTTCCGTTGCGCTGGATAGCCTGAAAATTCTCAATCAAGAATTCAATATCACCATGCCCATTGATGAAGCCGGATTTTTGGCGGCGTTTTTTTACATTGCCCACCTTGACCACATTAAGGAAAACGAAAAGGTACAGGTGATTGTTGTTGCCCATGGTACCGCAACCGCCTCTTCGATGGCGGCCGTTGCCAACCGCTTGCTCGATATGAACTGCGTGATCGGGATTGATGCTTCACTAGATGAGAATCCGCAGAAGGTCTATTCCAGATTGAAAGAGTGCCTTCTGCGCCTGCCGCAGAAAACCAATGTGCTCCTGTTGGTGGATATGGGCTCTCTGACGAATTTTTCCTCCGATCTTGAGGAGGAACTGAAAATCCAGGTGAAAACAATCCCCCTGGTCAGCACGCTGCATGTGTTGGAAGCCGCCCGGAAGGCCGCTTTGGGATACCCCCTCGACTATGTGTACCAGGAGACTTTATCGGTAAATGAATTGCTTACGGAGACCTCCCGGTCAATGCCGAATAAGAACAAGCTGGCAAAGATGTTTATCCTCACGATTTGCACAACCGGGGAAGGAAGCGCACAGCTTCTAAAGAATATTTTGGACAGCCAGCTGAATTATCACAACGCTGTATGTGAAACGGTTGCGCTGAAGCTGGTGGACACGGAAAGCATTTCCACCCGACTGGCTTCCATCAGCAATATCGGGAAAATCATCTGTATCGTCAGCACGTTTAAAATCGATCTTGATGTGGCGCAGTTCGGGCTGACCGAGGTGTTGGAAGGGAATGCGGTGCAGGAAATACAAAGGATTATTGATAAGGAAAACACCCTAGTCGAAATTGGGCAGACCCTTGCCAACATGCTGAAAAATACCGATAGCCATTACATTTTTGAGGATATACGCGGCGTAATCCAGCAAATTGAAACGCAAATACAAAGGCAGCTGCTTTCCGACGTGCTAGTCGGCGTGTTTTGCCATATTGCCTGTATGGTTGACCGCATCCTGGGAAAATCCCCGCTCAGTAAATTTCCGGATAAACAAGCCTATATCGAAAAGAACAGCGGGCTTTTTAAAATTGTCCGGTCGTCCTGCGACAGATTGGAAAACAAATTTGAAATCCGCATTCCGGATGACGAAATCTGCTATATTGCCTCTTTTTTTATGCCAGAAAACTGCGTTTCCGAATAAATACAGCCCTTTTGCCTGTGGCGGAGCCGCGACCGAGTAAGCGGCCAAAGAAGGCGTAAAGAAGCAAAAACCCGCCCGCCGGATTTGCGAGGCGGACTTGAACCAAGGGCCGGCAATGCGGCGGATTCTTTTATTTGCGATATTGTTGGCATGAAAATTGCTTAATCTATTTGTGAAACACATCAATAAAGGAGATAATTTTGATTATGATATCACAACAAGTGAAAGTACAAAACAAAATCGGGCTGCATGCCAGGCCGGCTTCCATGCTGGTAACCGCCGCGGACAAATACCAGTCCCAAATCACCATTTGGAACGGGGATCGCTCCGGAAACGCGAAATCCATGATCAACCTGTTGGCCTTGCGCGTAAAAATGAATGACGTTATAACGATTCAAGCGGATGGAATCGATGAAAAGGAAGCGGTAGCCGCTTTGACAGAGCTTGTAGAATCGAAATTCGGGGAAGAATGAACCCTTGCGCAAAGGAGACGGAGACCATGAAAACAGGAATCAGCGTTTCAAAAGGGTATGCTGTGGGAAAAGCATATGTATTGGACACCGAGCAGCCGGCAAGCTTTCAAACTACTGCAGACAACCCGGGCGTTCAGGCGGATAGGCTGAAAAGGGCGCTGGAAAAATCAAAGGAGCAAATCGAAGAAATTGCGGCCGGCATCCGGGAGCGGTTAGACAGTAGAAATGCGGAAATCATTGAAAGCCATCTGAACTTTTTAAAAGATCCGGCGTTTATCGGCGAAGCCTTTTCGAAAATAGATCGGGAGTCTGTGTCCGCAGAAAAGGCAGTTGATGATGTAACGCAATCGCTGTATGATACTTTTTCTGGGTTCGACGACGATTATATGAAGGAACGCGCCGCCGACATTCAGGATGTAGGGACAAGGATTATCCGCAATTTGGCGGGGGAGCAGAAGGAATTTGATTTCCGGCAACTGCCTGCTGGTACTGTGCTTTTCGCGCATGACCTTAAGCCCTCGGATACCGCCCAAATTTGCAGGGACAACGTGTGCGCCATAGTTACGGAAACAGGGGGAGAAACTTCCCACACGGCGATACTGGCAAAGGCGCTCGGTATTCCGGCCATGGTAGGCTGCAAGGAGATTCTTTCGTCCGTACAGACAGGAACCACCGTGGTTGTGGACGGTACAGCAGGCGAAATCCTTGTTAACCCCGGTACGGATTTGGTGAATCAGTATCTTACACGGATAGAACAGGAGAAACAGCAAAAAGAAAAAGTAGCCTGTTTCGCAAGAAAGAAAATTTTTACAAAAGAAGGCAGACGAATTCTGACGTTCGCCAATATCGGTGGCCTGAAGGATCTGGAAATAGCACTTGAAAACGGCGCCGAGGGTGTGGGGCTTTTCCGTACGGAGTTTTTGTTTATGGACAGAGGCACAATGCCGACAGAGGAAGAACAGTTTCGCGTTTATAAAGAAGCCGCAAAAAGATTGGACCGGAAAACGCTTACGATACGAACATTGGATATAGGTGGGGATAAAAGCCTTCCATACCTCAAAATGGAAAAGGAAAGCAATCCGTTTTTGGGGCTTCGGGCGATCCGGCTCTGCCTGAAAAATCCGGAAATTTTTGAAACGCAGCTCCGAGCGATTCTAAGGGCTTCCGTTTACGGAAATATCCGGGTCATGTTTCCGATGATAAGTTGTATGGACGAGTTTCAGCGGGCAAAAAGCGTCCTAGATTCCTGTAAGCAGCAATTAGAGCAGAAGGGCGTTCCGTTCGATTCTTCTATAAAAATCGGTATGATGATTGAAATTCCGTCTGCCGCTCTTCTGGCGGAGAAATTTGCGAAACAAGTCGATTTCTTCAGCATCGGCACGAATGATTTAATCCAATACACGCTTGCCGTGGACAGGATGAATGAGAGGATCTCGGATCTGTACAACCCGCTTCATCCCGCGGTTCTGCGTCTGATCCAGATGACGATTTCTGCCGCCCTTCAGGCGGGAATCCCCTGCTGTATGTGCGGGGAATTGGCGTCGGACGAACGGGCGATTCCGCTGCTGCTTCAATATGGGTTAAACGAGTTTTCCGTCAGCCCGGGTGTACTGGCGGAAATAAAAAGCGTCTTGCTTCAAAGCGTCGGTTCTTAATTTCCCCCGGAACAGCTCCAAAGGTGGGAGGCGGTTTTATGGATCTTTCGTACACGGAAAATCAGATACTTATCCAAAGCCAGAGCCAAAAGCTGGCTTTGACGACAGAAATGCGGGAGTCACTCGCGCTGCTGCAGATGCCGCTTCCGGAACTGAAGCAGAAGATAGCGCAGGCTGTCATCGAGAATCCCGTATTGGAATATGAGGAAGAATATCCGGCCGCAGCGGATGAATTGGCCGATTGTGCGCTTGGTGCCGACAGCGAAACCTACCAGGACGAGAAAGCGGTTTTAGAGCTTGCTAAACGGCTTTCCTCCGACGCCTTTTTTCCGGATTCCTACACAACGCATGGTACGGACGCGGAGGATTTTCTGCCGTTTGCCACGCTCACAGCAAAGGCAACCTTTACCGATTATCTTCTGGAACAGCTCAGGGAGAGGAAAACGGATGCGGTGACAGCGAAAATCTGTCGGTATATTATCGAAGACCTTGACGATCGCGGGTATCTGACCGATCCCGCGGAAGAGGTTTCGAAGAAGCTTCATGTCCCGCTGGAAACGATCCATAACGCCCTGGCGGTTGTCCGGCAGATGCAGCCCGCCGGGGTGGGTGCCGCAAACCTTCGGGAATGCCTTACCCTCCAGCTCCTGCAAAATCCGAGCTGCAATGGCCATCTTATAAAAATCGTTGAGGAGCACATGGAGCTGCTCGCTGAAAACCGGATCCCAGAAATTGCGAAAAGGCTTGCTTTGTCGGTTAAAACCGTACAGGAATACTGCAATATCATCCGACGGCTCAATCCAATTCCTTCCAGCGGATTTTATACGCAAAACGACGGCGGATTTGTCATTCCGGAAGCTGCGGTTTCAAAGGTGGGCGACGGCTTCGTCATTCAAGGCAATGACCGCGATCTGCCCCGTTTGTGTATCAGCGCCTACTACCGGCAGCTGGTGAAGAATCTGGATGACAAAGAAGCCATTGCCTATCTTAAGGATAAAATAAGGCAGGCCGCCTCTTTGATCAAGGGGCTGCACAACCGGAAAAGTACAATTTCGCGCGTTTTGGAAAGAATTGTGGAGTTCCAGAAGCCCTATTTTGAAAACGGGTATGCTTATTTAAAGCCTATGACGATTGCAGACATTGCCGCTCCGCTCGGGATGAACGAATCGACGGTGAGCCGCGCCATCCATGAAAAATACATCACCTGCCAATTTGGGACAATCAGTTTGAAATCCCTTTTCACTTCCAGAATCCCTTTGCAGGACGGCGGCGGCGCTCTTTCTTCCTTATCCGTAAGGCAGAAAATCCGGGCGATTATCGAAACGGAGGATAAATCAACGCCCCTTTCCGATGAGGATATTGCAAATAAAATGAATGACCTTGGAATCATCATTTCTAGGCGAACCGTCGCAAAATACCGCGGCCAGATGCGCATTCCGAAAGCAAAATTGCGCAGGAATTGTTATTCCGATTCCAAAACAGATCGGCAGGCTGCAATATAGAGCGTTCCGACTTGAAATTTTGCATAGAGGAAAGAAAAAGCCTCCCGCAGGATGGTAGCTGCGCCATCCTGTGAGAGGCTGAATTTTTATCATTTTGAAATTTTTTACTAAATTTCGTTTCTTTGTCGGGAAATCCTATTGAAAGCCATAAGATGTTATGATATATTATATTACAACAATATAACATTTATAGGAGGGCAATATGTTAAAGTTTGATGAAGCGAAAGTCTTGCAGGACCATAGAAACGGAATCGAGCTGATTCCAAAGGCCGAAGCCATCGTTGACAGGATCTGCAAAAGGGGGTATTCCAATATCTTCTACATCGGAATCGGAGGAACGGTGCTGTACGCCGGACAGATGATGCATATTGTAAAGCAGCTTGGGGCTACAGTACCATTTTACTTAGAGAATGCCGCCGATTTCTGCCTGGAAGGGAATCCGTTTCTGAACAAGGATTCCGTAGTGGTCATCGAGTCCGTTTCCGGGGATACGCCGGAAATGGTGGCGGCAATGGAAAAAGTTCATCAAATCGGCGCGGAAATAATCGGATATATTGAAAAAAAAGACAGTCCATTGTATGATATATGTGATAATGTTATTAATACAACCGGAGCAGCGTATTACTTCTGGTACACGGTCACGCTCCGCTTCCTAAAAAACGCCGGGCAGTTCGATGCCTACGATACTTTTTTTTCCCAGCTTGCAAATATGCCCGAAAATGCCGTTCAGATTTACAAGGATGCGGACGAGGACGCAAAGGCGTATGCCGAAAAGTACTGCGATGAGCCGCTGACCTATCTTGTCGGTTCCGGAAATCTGGAAGACTGGGCAACCTGCCACGGGATGTGTATTATGGAAGAAATGCAGTGGATGCGCACAAGGCCGGTGTCGGCGGCGAATTTCTTCCACGGTACGCTGGAAGTAATTGAAAGGGAAACTCCGGTTATTCTGATTAAGGGTGAAGATAAAACCCGTCCGCAAATGGATCGTGTCGAAAAATTCGTGAATAAAATCAGCGCAAAGGTGATTGTTTTCGACACGAAAAAATTCAAATTAAACGGAATCAGCGACGAGTTCCGGTGGATTCTGGCGCCGATCGTGATGCGGTCCGCATTCCAGAGAATAAACGTGCATCTGGAATACTACAGAAGGCATCCGCTCGAAATCAGAAGATATTACCGGAGGCTGGATTACTGATTCCCGAAACGATACAGGAGAGAGTATGGAGGAACTTATAAGAGAAAAGGGAACACCGCTTTATCTGCAGTTGGCAGATGAGTTGAGAAAGCAGATTGAAGAAGGCATACTGAAGGAGGATGAGAGGATTCCTACGGAAAAAGAGCTGAGCGATAGGTATAACGTTAGCAGGATTACCGTGAGGAAGGCGCTGGAAATTCTTACAGACGAAGATCTGCTTACCCGAAAGCAAGGAGTGGGTACATTCGTGACCGGCAAGAAGCTGGTCAGGAACCTGAATACGCTTATGAGTTTTTCCCAGAACTGTATTCAGAACGGCGAAAAGCCGGGGACAAAATTCCTGTCCGCGGATATTGTGACCGCGATGCCAAGCGATGTGAAATATCTTCACATACAGAAGGGCGAAAAAATCATACGGATCCGCCGGTTACGCTACTGCAACGACGTGCCCGTAATGCTGGAGGAAAACCATTTCCCGCGAAAGTTTGCCTTCCTGCTTTCAGAGGACTTGAACCAGCCGCTTTTCAGCACGCTTGCAGCGCATAATGTAATCCTGAAAACGGGCACCAAAAAAATAGGCATCTGTTATGCCACAAAGGAAGAGGCGAAGGAATTGGGTGTAAAGGAAAACGAAGCCCTCCTTTATATGTGGGACACCTGTGCGGACGCCGACGGGAACCCCGTCTATTATGGAAAAAATATTATTAATGCAGACCGTTACACCTATATCCTTCAATTAGATGTGGATGAGGGCGCAAAATAACGGCCGAATATCCCGAAAGAAAACACAAAGGAGCAGCAAAGGAGCAGCCTAAGCTGCTCCTTTTTATTGCGCAATAATGCAAGAACGGAAATGCAATATCGCCGTATTCTGTATACTTTTTCATAAAAAGCAAATAAAATAACAAAATTTTTAGATAAGTTGAAAACTTATTGACAGTTTATTATATATATGATATAACAATATCAAGACAAGCGGTTCGTGATGATGTTATAATATGTTATAAGGAAGTTTTAAGATGATCAGAACACTAGGAATCGGGGATAACGTCTGCGACAAATACCTCCATATTTCAACGATTTATCCGGGTGGAAACGCCTTAAACGTGGCGGTGTTCAGCGCAATGCACGGCGCGCGGGCCGCGTACCTCGGAACCTTCGGGGATGACCTGGTCGGAAAGCATGTTTATCAAGCCGCGTTGGAAATCGGACTGGATCTTTCCCATTGCCGCTTTGCGCACGGGGAGAACGGCTGTGCCCGTGTCCAACTTGTAAACGGGGACCGCGTGTTCCTCACCGGGAATAAGGGCGGTATTTCCCGGGAGAAGCCCCCGGTGCTGACCGGGATGGACGAGGAATACATAAGCGGCTTTGATTTGGTCCATACAAGCGTGTACAGCTTTTTGGAACCACAGCTGCCGGTCATACGCAGGGCGGCCAGGTTCCTGTCCATGGATTTTTCCAACCGAATGGACGACGGCTATTTCCGGGCGTGCTGCCCCTATATCGACTGCGCGGAAATTTCCTGCGGCGATATGGAAGAGAGTAAGATCCGGGCGGCGATGGAGAAGATAATGATCTACGGATGCAAGCATATCGTCATTGCCACACGGGGTTCAAAGGGCGCGTTCGTTATGGTGGACGGGGATTTCTATGAGCAGTCTCCCCTATTGGTAAAGGCGAGGGACACAATGGGCGCCGGGGATGCCTTTATCGCGAGTTTCCTGACAAATTATCTTGACGGGATCGCGGACGCGGTGGATTTCGGTACCGGTTCCGGGAAAAAAGGGATCACCACCGCCGCGGAGTATAAGGATTGTCTAATACGCTTAAGCCTTTGCAGAGCTGCAGTTTTTTCTTCCGCTCAATGTCAGCGCGACGGTTCTTTCGGCTACGGAAAACAGGTCGAACTGACGGAAGAGGATAGAAGGGTCATGAAAAAGGAAAGCGTGTAAGAATAAAGAATCTTCAAAGGGAGAATATGAAAGGAGAAGTTTGTATGAAAAGAGGAATACTGAAAAAAGCAGTCGGCTTTACGATGGCATGCGTGATGGCATTTTCCTTTGCCGGATGTGCCGGAAATTCGGAATCCGGAAGCGCATCTGCCGGTGGAAGCTCCGCGGGTTCGGCTGCCGCGGGAGGGCAAAAGGTAATCAAGTTCTTCCACCGTTTCCCGGACGAGCCCTACAACGGTTTCATTGAGAGCAAGCTGCACGAGTATGAAAAATCCCATCCCGACATCAAGTTCGACATTATGAGCGCGCAGAATCAGGACTACAAGGAAAAGATCAAGGTCGTTGTGGGCGGCGACGACACCCCGGATATCTTCTTCAGCTGGGCGGGCGACTTCACAGAGCGGTTTATCCGCGAGAATTTGATTCTGGATCTGACGCCCTATATGGATAAGGACCCGGAGTGGAAAAATTCACTTCTTGAAAACCAGATGAGCATTTATACGACGAAGGACGGCATGATATACGGCATTCCTTTCCGTCTTGACAGCAAGCAGTTCTTCTATAATACGGAGATCTTCGAGAAGAACGGCATTGAAGTCCCGAAAACATTCGATGACCTGCTCGCCGCGTGTGCGAAGCTGAAAGCGGTCGGAATAACGCCGATCGCATACGGCAATTCGGAGCCCTGGGCGGGACTTCATTACATTGGGACTTTGAACCAGATTTACGTTCCCGACAGCGTACGGGAGAAAGACTATGAACCCACGACCGGAAGCTTCACGGATCCCGGTTATGTGCAGGCCATGAAGTCTTATCAGAAGCTCCTTCCATACATGACGGAGAACCCGGACGGAGTAAAGCCGGATATGGCAAGATCCATGTTTGCCATGGGGCAAGCGGCCATTTACTACGGCGAGCTGATTGAAATTCCGTATATCAAGACCGACGGCCCGGATCTGAAATTCGGTATGTTTAAATTCCCGGAGGTCGTCGGTGCGAAGGGTAATCAGGAAATTTTGACCGGTGCCCCCGAAGGATTCGTTATTTCCTCCAAGACCAAGTATCCGCAGGAATGCGTGGATTTCCTAAAGTGGTTCCTCGGAAAAGAAGTGGGGACTGAACAATGCCAGAAGATTGGTTGGTTCAATGCCGCCAAGGATACCACAAGTGGGCTGACGGATCAGTCTTTAATCGATGGGTATAAGGTTGTAAGCGAAGCGAAGCAGATGAGCGAATGGCTCGACAATGCGCTGTATTCCACCGTATCCAAGGAATATCAGGAGGAAGTGTCCAAGCTTACGAACGGTACCGTTTCGCCGGAGGAAGCAATGAAGAAGATTCAGGCGAAGGCGAAAGAAGCGCAGACACTAGTGAAATCGGGACAAAAGGGCGAATAAGCACAGGCTTCCAGGATACCGTTTCGGGCATGTTTCCCGGCGTGAAGTATGTGTGTCGTTAAAAATAGTACTCGTAGCGAATCCCCTGAAATAAAAAACTGCGGGCAGGCTTTCAAAAGGAGACCTGCCCGTATTTCAAAAAAGCAGGTGAAGGATTTGAAAACAAGAAAATGCGTTCCGTATCTCTACATGCTTCCCGGGCTCATTATGGTTCTTTTCTTTGTCTATATCCCGGTTTTCATGAATATAGGATACAGTTTTTTCCGGCTTTCCTCCTATTCCGCGGGCGCGGCCTTTGTCGGTCTGGATAATTACCGCCGGTTTTTTATGGACGAAGCCTTTCCCATCATGCTCAAGAATAACGGGCTGTACTGCATTATTTCATTGATCGTACAGGTGGGGTTCGGAACAGTTTTGGCGTTGATTATTGAAGGCACTGCCATTGCAAAAAAATTAAAAAGTATCTACCGCAACATTTATTTCATGCCGTCGTTGATCTCACTAGTGGCGGTAGGCTTAATGTTTACGTTCATTTATGACCCGAATGTCGGCTTTTTGAACGCGCTTCTCAAGGCGTTGCATTTGCCCGGAAAAGCGTGGCTGGGCGATTCCAAGCTTGCGATCTACTGTATCATTGCGATGAGCCAGTGGCAGTTTACGGGCTATATTGCCCTTCTGATGTGCGTGGCCTTTCAGAATGTTCCGGAGGAATATTCCGAAGCGGCCGCAATTGACGGTGCGGGCCCGGTGAGAAGGGCGGTCAGCATCCTGATTCCCCAGGCGAAGGAACAGCTTCTGGTATGCTCCATCATAACGGTCATTGGTGCGTTTAAACTGTATACGGAGGTTTACTCCACAACAAGCGGCGGGCCCGGAAACAGCACCCAGGTTCTCGGTCTGTTCCTGTACCAGCAGGCTTTCCTGCACGACGACCTCGGGATGGCGGCCGTTACCGGCGTATTCATCTTTGTAATCACCGTTGGGCTTTCTGTGCTGCAGTTGAAAGTCACAAATTCCGGAAAGGATTGAAGGAGGAAAAAACATGAAAACAAGCAGCTATAAAACATCCAAAATTCTCCTCAATCTGCTCTGTATTCTCCTGTGCGCCGTAATCTTCGCACCCCTTCTTTGGATTATCCTAAATTCTTTAAAGACCAATCTGGAGCTTTTCCGGAATTCCCTTTCCCTGCCGCAGGTATGGAGGTTTGACAACTATGTGAAAGCATGGAACCTTGGCCTGTACAGGTATTTTGGGAACTCCGTCCTGGTCAGCACGGTCTCGCTCTGCGCGATTTTAATCCTGTCTTCATTTCTCGCTTACGGGCTTACCAGGTTCAAAGCCAAAGGGGCCGGAATCATTTTCATGATTGTTCTGGGGGGGATGGCGCTTTCGGAACAGGTGGCGCTGGTACCGCTGTACAAGATACTGAAAACGCTGGGAATTTACGATACCTATTTTGCGGTTATACTGCCCTATATTGCGTTCCGCATTCCGTTCACCGTGTTCCTGATGCGCTCGTATTTCCTGTCAATTCCGGTGGAATTGGAAGAAGCTGCGATTGTGGACGGGTACAACAGTTTCCAGATTTTCACGAAGATCATCGTTCCGATCAGTAAACCGATCTTTGCGTCCTGTGCAATCGTGAACCTGAATTTCGTTTGGAATGAGTTCCTCTTTGCGAACGTATTCCTGAACAATAAAGCGATACAGACCATTCCGATCGGCCTTATGACCTTTAAAGGCGACCTGAAGGTCGACTATACGACAACGCTGGCCGGTTTGATTATTGCGTCGCTTCCGCTAATTATCCTGTTCTTCTGCATGTCCAAGCAGTTTGTGCGCGGGCTTACCGCCGGGGCGGTGAAGGGATGATGAAAGCGGTCATTTTTGATATGGACGGCGTAATCGTGGATACGGAGCCGATGAATCAGCAGCGCGTTCTCCAATATATCCGGCAGTACAATTCCTCGGTAAAGGAGAAGGATTTGGATGTTCTTGTGGGGAGAGGCTCGAAAGAGACTTGGGACCTCATCGCAAGCCTTTCCGGATCCGGTAAGAGCGCGGAAGAAATGAAAGAAGAATTCCGCTTTCGCTGGATTCCGCGCTACGGCGGGAAAACCGACTATGGAAAGCTCTTTCGTCCGGCTGTTAAGGAGGTGCTTGCCTATGCACGCAGAAACGGTATCCGCACAGCCGTGGCCTCCTCGACGGAATATGCAAAGGTGAAAGCCATCCTGAAAGAAGTGGGCGTCTTTGACAGTATGGACGCTGTGATCAGCGGTGAGGATTGCAGCAGGCCGAAGCCGTTCCCGGATGTGTATCTTGAAACTGCGAAAAGGCTTGGCGTATCCCCGGAAGAATGTCTGGTCATAGAGGATTCGACGGTTGGAATCGAAGCGGCTCACCGGGCGGGAACCTTTGTAGCGGCACTAGTCGATAATCGGTTCCCGTTTGACCGCAGCAGGGCGGACATTGCGATCGCCTCGATTGCCGATGCTATTTTGCTTTTGGATAAAGAAAATTAGGAGGAATTTGTAATTATATTTGACATGTATTATTAGTTGTATTATAATGGTTATAACATAATAATACGTCATGTCTTCGCCGGAAAGGCGTATCAAAAAATACAAAGAGGGATCGATATGGAAGTAAAAAAAATTGTTTCAGAAATTAAAAAAGAGGTTCCGGGTATCAAGTCGGTGTATTACGTAGGCTGCGGCGCATCGAAGGCAGAGCTTTATCCCGGAAAGTACTTTCTTGAGCAAAACGCAAAAGTGCTTCGCACGGGTCATTTCACAGCCAATGAATTTGTGCACGCAACACCGGTCGGCGTAGACAGTACCGCGATTGTAATTACCTGCTCCCTCGGCGGAAACACGCCGGAAACTGTTGCGGCGTCCAAACTGGCGATGGAAAAGGGCGCAAAGGTCATAGCGGTAACGCACAAGGAGGATTCCCCCCTTGCACAGAACGCCCACTACGTGATTGTGCATGGCTTTGAGAAAAACTACGCGGCGAAGCTCGAAAAGATGGTAAATGTCCTCGACCTCTCCGTAGAGATTTTAAATCATTATGAGGGGTATGAGCATTACGAGGATATGCAGACGGCTTTTGGCAAGATCTATGACATGATCGAAAACGCGGTTTCCTTTGTGCTTCCCGCGGCAAAGAAGTTTGCGCAGGATTACAAGGACGCGCCGTTCGTATATGTGATGAGCTCCGGCGCAACGCAATGCGTTGCCTACACATTTTCATTGTGCCTGATGATGGAGATGCAGTGGATTAATTCCGGCTGCTTCCACGACGGGGAGTTCTTCCATGGCCCGTTTGAAATTGTGGATAAGGATGTTCCGTTCATCCTGCTGATGAACAGCGGACGCACACGCGCCCTGGATGCGCGCGCAATGGATTTCCTGCATCGCTTCCAAGCGAAGGCAACCATTGTGGATGGGAAAGATTACGGGATTGATTCGCTTCCGCCGGCTGTGGCCGAGTATTTTAATCCGATGATTCTGAGCGCCGTAATGCGCGTCTACGCAGAGCAGATTGCGATTGTTCGCAGCCATCCGCTCACCATGAGAAGGTATATGTGGAAATTGGAATACTAATCGCCGATCCCCATTTGCCGCAAAGATACCTTGAATATTCGCCTGTTTGTAAAAGAAATTGTTTCGGTTAATTTCACCGGCTGGTGCAGTTTTGCTACGGTTTTTTTTACAGGCAGGGCTATAAAAAGGCTGACGAAAATGCTATGAAAAAAGAAGAGAGCCACAACGAATGGTTACATATGGTGTATATCTTGCTCGGCGTCGTCTTGTTTTCGGTCTCTTACCGTTTTTTTCTGATTCCCGCGGGGCTTTACAGCGGAGGCTTCACCGGGGTTGCGCAAATTATTAAATGGGTGATCGCCGATGCATGTGGCATTCCCGTACCCACGAATATTGATATTGTGGGGATTATCACCTGGTTGATGAACATACCGCTGGTCTATATGGGTTTGAAAGTCTTAGGCCGCAAATTTATTATCCGCACGATCATTGCCGTATGCGTTCAATCCTTCTTGATGACGGTGCTTCCGGCCCCGCCGAAGCCTTTGTTTTCCGACGCTTTGCTCAACTGTCTGATCGGCGGGGCTGTTTGCGGCTATGGTGTGGGGCTATCGCTTAGGGAAGGCGGTTCGGGCGGAGGGACGGACGTTGTGGGAATGATCTGTTCCAAGAAGTACCCGAGCTTCAGCGTCGGGCGGATCGCGCTCTTTATCAACACCTGTGTCTATCTCTTTGCGGCGGTGAAGCTCGATTTGGAAATAGCGGCGTATTCGCTTATCTTTTCCTTCATCGCGACCGTCGTAATGGATAAGGTGCACGATCAAAACATCAAGCTTACGGTGTTCATTGTCTCCAGAAACCCGGGGCTTGGCAAAAAACTGACTGAGTTTACGGGCAGGGGAGTAACCAGCTGGAACGGCTGGGGCGAATTTACCCAGCATGAACAGCTTGTCCATATGACGGTCATCAACAAATATGAGTGGCAGTACCTGAAAAGATTGCTTTTTCAGGAGGATCCGAAGGCTTTCGTCTTTGTCGTTTCGCCGAACATGCTCCTTGGCAACTTTGAAAGCCGGCTTGAAGTGCGTTAGGAGCTTCTGTAAAACAATCTTTCTGCCCCAAAGCCGCAGCATGAATGCCAATTCGATTCAAAGAGCCGTTTGGGTCTGTCCCGAACGGCTCTTGTCAGCTTCGGTTCTGTACTTTTTGTTTGCCGGATTTTATTATAAAATTGCCTCCCAGTCGTCCATTATGGGCGATGGGAGGCTTTTTCTTGGTTCCGTCCGCCATGCGGCTTCGCTGTGCGGTTTATGCGGCCTTACGCCTTGATGGGCTTGAGCTTTATCAGCGCGCGGCAGACTGCCGCCGTAAGCACAGCGGCCACAGCGGCTTCCGGTATGCCGTTTGAAAAGATAACGCTCAGCACGGCGGTATAAACCATGTCTACAGCAATGTGCTTTACTTCTCCATACGCGTCGCGGAAAAGGAAATAAATCAAGTTCATAACCAGAATCGTGTTGGTCATGGAGCCGGCAAGGCCGCTCAAAGCCAACGACAGCATGTCATACTTGCCCTTCATTGCCTTACTGAAAAGCGTATAGCAGTAATAGGGGACAACGCCCACCAGAATGCGGGGGAGGAAAGCAACGAGAAGCGCGGCCCAGCTTCCCATCGTGGTTCCCGGAACCGGAATCAGCGGGGAAAAGGCAAAGGAAAGAAGGGTTGGGGCAAAGGTATTATTGTAAAAACTCGTAAGGCCGAAAACAAAGCCCAGCCCCGCGCCGATTTTCGGACCGAGCAGGATGGAGCCGATAATTACGGGCACATGGATGATCGTCGCTTTAATCAGCGGGAGCTGTATGTACCCGATCGGGGTAAAATTTAAAAGGAGGATAATTGCGCAGAAAAGGGCGGTGAGGACCAGTCGGTTCGTGCCGGTTTTTCGATTCATAAATGTTCTCTCCTTCTTGATTAGGAAACACGAATTGTTTTGGATGCACCTTGTCATTCAACCCGTGCTTTTTTCGATACGGCTATCAGCCGGTTTGCTTGTATTGCCAGCCCTTCCAGAAGCAGTTCTGGTTCATAGCGGGCTTCAAGCTCGCAATAGGGGATAATGGCTTTCGCGTTTCCGCCGGTAACGATTACGTCTGCGTTGGCGCCAAGCTCCTTCTCAATCCGCCGGACAAGCCCTTCCAGCATCGCCGCCGTTCCGAAGGTCGCCCCCGAAAGCATACACTCGGCGGTGTTTTTTCCGATCGCCGACTTCGGACCGAAGAAGGGGATTTCGTGCAGCTGGGAGGTGCTGGCCGCCAGCGCCCGCAGCCCGGTCCGTACGCCGGGCAGAATCACGCCGCCCGCAAAAGTACCGGACGAATCGATTACGTTCAGGGTTGTGGCGGTGCCGAAATCCACGACAACGAACGGGGGTTTGTATTTCTGCAAAGCCGCGGAACAGCATAAAAGCCTGTCCGTTCCCAAAACGCCCGAATAGGCGGAGGTGTCGAATTCCCAGCCCGTCTGGCTGGAGATTAGAACCGGCTCCGTTTGCGAAATCTTTTCCGCCGCGTTCAGAATGATCGCGTTTTTTTCCGGGACGACGGACGAAATCACCGTGCCTTCAACCTCCTCCCGGGATACCCTGCATTTCCGGAGCAGAGAGCGGAAAAGCGCGAGCGCGCGCCTTTCGCAGGAAAGCAGGTGGATGGGGAAGTAGCCGGAAGCGAGGATCCGTTTTTCGTACAGGCCGTAGTTTACATTCGTATTCCCAATATTGGCCAAAAATATCATAGCGTTTTCTCCTGAAGATGATCGGTTATTGCGCGGAGGATGTCGCCGACGTCGGCAAGCGCGCCCTTGCCAAGGTCGCCGCACGCAAGAAGGGATTCCTTCGGCTCGATGATTTCGTATCCGTGTTTTTTCAGCTTTTCAAGATTGTCCTTTACAATCGGATTTTCATACATCCGGGTATTCATTGCCGGAGCAATCAGCAAAGGGATGCCCTGCATGGCGAGCGCTACGGTCGACAGCATGTCGTCCGCGATGCCGTTTGCGATTTTCCCGATAATATCGGCGGAAGCGGGCGCAATCACGAACAGATCCGCTTTTTTACAAAGGGAAATATGCGTGACTTCGCGCGGATAGTCCAGCTCGAACATGTCGGTATAGACCCGGTTCTTCGACAGGGTCTGCAGGGTCAGCGGGGTAATAAACTCCGCGCCGCCCTTCGTCAGAATCACATTCACGTTGTAGCCGGATTTTGTAAGCGCGTTGGTGATATCCGCCGCTTTGTAGGCGGCGATGCTCCCGGTAACGCCCAATACGACATTTTTCATTTCTGCCCGCCCTCCTTGGCTTTGCGCATAACATGCTCTTTGATTGCCGCGGCGATTTCGTCTTTCGTGTGCAAACGGGTCATCGAATGGTCTTTTCCCAGTAAAATCGCTTTGTGGCGGTTTTCATCAATTTTTTCCTGATCGTTTGCCAGAACGAAATCGCACTCGTTCCGCTTCATCAGATTCCGCGCCGCATCGAGAAGCTCGGTTTCTTCCACGCCGGCAAGAAGCTTGAACCCCACCAGAATGGTTTGCGGCTGGAGCTTTTTAAATAGCCCGATGATTTTTGGCGTCTTTTCAAGGCATAGGAATACATTTTCTATGTCCGAGGAAATTTTCTTGGGCCTGTCCCCGCCGCCGCAGGACAAAAGCGCGGAATGGATCTGCGCAGCAAGGGATTCCGGGTTTTGGCTGCCGTTTCCGACGGACTTTGCAAGCTGCGCCGCCAGCCATTCGGACGGTGCGCTGTATTTTACCCGGTAGTCGCTGACCGCCATAGAGTGAATGACCGCGTCGTACGCGCGCGCGTGCATTTCCTCTTCAACAGTCCGCTGCAGGCTTTGCACATCGCTGATGCGGAGAATGCGTGCACGCGGTTTTTTGGGCAAAACAGCATTTTCGGAACAGAGACAGGTTACAGAAACGGACTCGTCCGTAAGAAAGCAGTCCGCAATCAGGCTTCCCAGCCGTCCCGTCGCCGTGTTGCTGATTTTACGAACGTCGTCAATCTTTTCCGACGTACCTCCCGCCGTTATCAGAACGTTCAAAATATGCCCCTTCTTTCCGTTAAAATAAATCGGAATAAATCAATCCCCTTCCAACTTGGAGCTGCTCATCCACAAGCTCGCCGGAAATTTCGCTGGAAACCGCCAGCGAGCGCAGGCCTTCAATCAGGAACAGAATCGAATCCGCAAGACGTTCAATGTTTTTGGCGGTGATCGCCCCCGCTTTTTGCCCGAATTTCAGGATTTCCAGAATAATCACCTTCGTATTGTAAAACTGCTCCGTGTAAAAGTCCCGGTCCGAAACATTTTTGTGCGCGAAACAGAATTCCATCATGGCGACGAACATGCTCTTGTCCATGTTTAAAAGGCGCCTTTTCTGATCCGCGAAAAATTCGTCGACAAGCTGGTTAAAATCCTGATTCTTTTCAATGCTGGTGCGGATACACTCTATTTTCTCCTGATTGTGCTTTTTTACAACTTCGATGAAAATTTCATCCACCGTTGAAAAATAAAGGTAAATGCCGCCCCGGCTGATCCCGCATTCCTCAATAATATCCTTCATGGTAACGCGGTCGAATCCTTTGCGGATAAATACTTGTTTTGCGTTTTTTAAAATCAGCTCTCTTTTTTCAGAAGCTTTCGACATAAGGGCTGGTTCCTCCGATCCTATAAAATATGACACTTGTGTCATATTTTATAAATACTATTATATTCCACCTGCGTCATCTTGTCAATAATTTATCAAGCGTTATGGTATAAAGAAACCGAAAAGATTTTTAAAGGTGGCAGGAAGAAAGACGGCAGGGCAGGCAGTCGGTTCGCAAGTGGCATAGAATCGTACGCACTCAATGGAAACAGCCCCACGGTTTTCCGTGAGGCTGTTTCTGTATGGCGATGGGATTGGGCTTATAAGCGGAATTGGCTGACAAGCTCTTTCATCGTTTTTGCCTGGCCGTTGAGTTCTTCGCTTGAAGCAGCGCTCTCTTCCGAAGTGGCGGAATTCGTCTGCACTACTGCGGAAATTTGGTCAACGGCAATCGTAACCTGCTTAATGGATGCGGCCTGCTCATTGCTTGCCTTGGTGATCTTTGCGATCAGTTCTGACGTCTGGCCGACCTTTTCAATCATTTGCTGTAGGGACTGGGCCGTTTCGTTTGCCACCCCTGTGCCGTTTTGTACGGTGCGGATGGAGTTGTCGATCAGAGAGGTTGTATTTTTTGCCGCCTCCGCGCTCTTGCCCGCAAGATTCCGGACTTCATCGGCGACAACGGCAAAGCCCTTTCCGGCTTCGCCGGCGCGGGCCGCTTCCACAGCCGCGTTCAGGGCGAGAATATTGGTCTGGAACGCAATGTCTTCAATGGTCTTAATGATTTTTCCAATCTCATTGGACGCGTCGTTGATGTCCGACATAGCGGTAACCAGGCGCGCCATTTGCGCGTTGCTGTGCTGCGCCTCGGAGTACGATTCCTGCGCAAGCTGTTCCAGCGCATTGGCGTTTTCCGCGTTTTCGTTCACATGGTCCGCAATTTCGGTAATAGAAGCGGAAAGCTCCTGAATCGTGCTGGCCTGCTCCGCGGCGCCCTGCGCCAGCGCCTGCGCGGCATTCGAAACCTGGTCGGAGCTGCTTGCAACCTGGTCGGCGGAATCGGTGATCATGGTAAAGGTTTTTGTGAGTCTGGATTTAATATTGTTAAGGGCATCCCTGATCTTTGCAAATTCACCTGTGTAATCGCATTTCAGGTCAAACACAAGATCCCCCGAGGCAATCCGGTCAAGGACGGCGGTAATCTCATCGATGTATTCGATGTAGTGGCTGAGCCTTTGCACAATTTCTTGAATCGCGACGGCAACCTGTCCGGTTTCGTCCATGGACTTGACATCCACTTTCACATTCAGGTTCCCGTCCGCAATCTGCTGTGCGGAAGCGGTAAGCTTTTTCAGCGGCCCAATAATGCTCTTGGAAATCAGAACAATGATTACGAGCAGAATAAGGAGCGCAATCAGAAAAGTGACGAGGAACGTCATCTGTGTTGTGTTGTAGGATTCATTGTACTCCGCCTCCGGCAGCCCGGTTGCTACCGTCCATCCGGTATCGCCAACCGGCGCAACATAGCCGTAGTTGGTATGATTCATCGCGGTATAGGTGACCGGCCCGGTGGTTTTGTTCGTAATCGCATCGATAATATTTTTGGACATGTTGGATTCAGAGACATTTTTGTTAATAAAAGTCGAATCGGGGTGGTAAATCATCACGCCCTGCTTGGAGCAAAGGATGAAGAACCCGGTGTTGCCCAGCCGGTAGCCCTGCATCATTTTACTGATTTTTTCAAGGTTGAAATCGATTGCGGTCACGCCGAGCAAAGTCTTTGTGCCGGAATCGTAAACCGGGGAAACCACGCTTACAACCCATTCCTTTGTGCTGGCGTCCTGGTACGGATCGGTAATCACGGTTTTCTGTTCTTTTACCACTTGCTGGTACCACGGCCTTGTTTCGATTTTATAGTCCGCACCCGAAAGGTATCCGTCCGATTGTGTATATTGGCTGGAATCGATATCCGCAATCCAGGATGCGATGATGTTATCCGGATCACTTTGCTGAACGTTAATGAGGCTCCTTTTTGCATTTGCAAATTCTGCGGGAGCCGTAAGTTTCGTGCCCGGGGTGACTTTCTTAAAAAGATCCTCAAATTGGGAATTCGCAGCCATCTGTACTGCGACCTGCTCATAGTTTGAAAAATACTCGCTGATCTGATACGATGCGGCTTGAGACTTGTCCGTAAGCTGTTCGTTTAAAAACAGATAAACAGAATTTTTAACATTGGATAGCGAAATCAATGCCGTAATTACAAAAACCAGTGCAACCGGTATCCCGATAAAAAGCAGCAGTTTTGTTCTTAAGCTTTTCATTCCCAGCATAACATCATCTCCTTTTCATTGTAAGACACATCGACAAAATTATCGCTGATTCTTAAGACATATATCGACAAAGTTTTTGCCGAATTTAGACACTAAAGGCAGTTTGTAAAAATATACCAGCAAAGCAGCTTTTGCTTATCAAAACAGAAGAACGGGAAGGCTGGAAATGCCTACCCGTCCATTGATAAAAAGATATTCTGAAGGAAGAAAACACCGGCACCCCGCGGCCGGAGGCTCGGATTCCGCTTTTTGAAGAATCGTTACGCTTCGTTCGTCTTTTCCAACTTTCTTTTGTCCTTACAAACTATGTTGCACCGGCACAAAATGTTCACGCCGGTCATAAATCCCGGAGTACCGGAATATATTGAATGATTAAGTCTTTTGGAAAGGTGGACGCGGCCGTGCGCAGCAATTTTTATACCTTCAACGGATATATGAAAAAGGATGAAGACGCCCTGACTGCGTCTATGGAGGATTACCTGGAAATGATTTACCGGCTGTCATACGAAACCGGGTTTACCAGAATCCACATCCTTTCCCAGGCGCTGAACGTCCAGCCCTCCTCTGCCACGAAAATGGTGCAGAACCTTGCCCAAATCGGAATGGTCAAATACGAACGGTACGGGTTCATTATGCTGGAGGAAAAAGGCAAGAAAACGGGCGCGTGGCTTTTAAAGCGCCACACGATTTTGGAGGATTTCGCGCGCATCATCGGCGTGGGGGATTCCTTCCTTTTGGAGGAAACCGAAAAAACCGAGCATATGTTCAGTAAGGAAACTATTTTGTGCTTTGCGGACTTTGTGGAATTCATGCGGCGCAATCCCGATATTCTGGAACGCTATAAAGCGTTCAAAAGCAGTCGATTTTAATAAAAATATTTGAGTTGACGAACAAAAATTTAGATGATATAGTTAATACAATCGTTTTTGCAAATTCGCTAAGCTTATGAAAAGGGGATGTTGTTATGACGAAGGAAATGATGGTTCCTTCCTATGACGGGACCAAGCTGTTTTTCCGGAAGGATGTTCCGGAAAGCCCGAAGGCGATTGTCGTTGTGGTGCACGGCTTGTGCGAACACCTTGGCCGCTACAATTATGTGACGGAAAAGCTGAACCGGAGCGGCTTCGGCGTTTACCGGTTTGACCACCGCGGCCACGGCAAATCGGAAGGCAGGCGCGTGTTTTTCCATGATTACAACGAAATGGTAGATGACGTAAATCATTTTGTAGAGATGGCGAAAATGGAAAACAAGGGGCTTCCCGTATTTCTGCTGGGCCACAGCATGGGCGGCTGCGCCGTTACCTTGTTCGGGACAAAATACCCGGGCAAAGTACAGGGGATCGTGACCTCTGGCGCGCTTACCCGCATGAATGCCGCTGCGCCGGGTTCCCTGCCGATACCGCAGCCCGCGGATGCCTATTTCCCGAACGAGCTGGGCGACGGCGTTTGCAGCGACCCTGCCGTTGTAAAAGCGTATGAGGACGACCCGCTGGTGGAAAAGCAAATTTCCGTCGGCCTGTTCAATGCCCTGTATTACGGCGTAGAGTGGATGAAGAAGAACGCCAAGAAGTTCACCGACCCGGTTTTGCTTCTCCACGGCTGCTGCGACGGTCTTGTAAGCGAGAAGGATTCCCGGGAATTTTTCGGGGATATTGCTTCGAGCGATAAAACCCTGAAAATCTACGCGCACCTGTACCATGAGATTCTAAACGAGCCATGCCGCGACGAAATCATTGCGGAGATTGTCGACTGGCTGAACAAGAGGCTGTAATACATAGTTAGGAATTAAAAGCTGCCCGCAGAATTGCCGGGCAGTTTTTTGTTGGGCTTCCGATGAAAACTTTCCATTCCGGAAAATCCTTTGCAACGTTGGAAATGTCGGATTGTCACGGCGCGTTTTTCCCGCTTGAACGGGAAAGAAACTTGATGGTTGACAAAACAACGGAAAAATCGGATAATTACAAAAGACTTTCCTTTTCTCCCGGCAAAGGCCGGAAAAAGGGATACACTATAATACAAATGTTATTTTGCTATTTAGAGAGGGCTTGCAGATGAAAAAAGTTTTAATCCTCGCGCTCGCGATTGTGATGGCGGGAACCATGGCGGCTTGCGGCATGGGCGATGTTGGCGGAACGCCCGCGCCGGCTTCTTCCTCGGCCGCTTCGCAGCCGGTATCGTCCGCGGTCAGCGCGGACAGTATGGACGATAACCTTTCCGGCCTTGTAAAATACCTTGCCGCCAATTCCGTTCTTTTCGGCAATCAGGAGCAAATGAAAGCCGACTTTATCGGCGCGAAAAAGGGTGTGAAGTATCAGTTCAGCTATAACGGAAAAGACAATGTAACCGTTGAGCTGTACGAGTTTGACACCAGCCTTAACAGCACGGCACAGACTGTTTTTGACGAAATCAAGGCGAAAGGCAGCTTTAAGATGATGAGTCAGGAGGTTCCGGCGGTTATTTCCGACAACGGAAAGTATCTGATGGTTTATAAGGATACTGTTACTTCCGACCAGAATCAGAAGCGCCAGGATGAGGTTACGAAGCTTTTCAAGGAATTTAAAAAGTAATTGCATGAGATAAAAAGCCGCACGGTTGTTTTGCCGCGCGGCATTTTCCATGCAGGGGGAAAATCACAGTTTAATACTAAAAAATTCGCTTGACAGCGGCGTTGGACGAGCCTATTATAAAGACAGAAAAATTCCAGTTTTTGTAAAATTCATAGGAGGAACTTTAATGAGAAAGAGATGTACGGCTCTGCTCCTGGCACTTACGTTTGCCCTTTCCATGTGTACGATGGCTTACGCGGATACAACCGCTTCGGCCTTAGCGTTGAGCGCGCAGAGCCTCGCGCTGAAAAGAGGCGAAACCGCTTCCCTTACGGTGAGCGACGGTTCATCCGTTACATGGACTTCCAGCAACCCGAATGTGGCTTCCGTAAGCGACGGCACCGTTACCGGCGTGTCCCTCGGCAGGGCAACGGTTACCGCGACGGCCCCGGACGGCAGGACAGCCGCTTGTGTTGTCAACGTCGTCCTGAAGGGGATCGATGTTTCCGTGCACCAGGGAACGGTGGACTGGGCGGCCGTAAAGGCTGACGGCGTGGATTTTGCAATTCTGCGCAGCGGCTACGGCAATGAGAAGCCCGAATCACAGACAGACGCGACCTTTGCCGCAAATTACGACGGTGCAACCGCGAACGGGCTGAAAGTCGGCGCATATCACGTCAGCTACGCCACAACAGCAGCCGAAGCCCAGCAGGAGGCTCAGCTCTGCCTCGGTATTCTGAACGGGCGCAAGCTGGACTATCCGGTTTATTTGGACGTAGAACAGCCATTCCATTCATCCATGCAGGCAGGCCAGCTCGATTCCATAATTTCAACCTTCTGCAACGCGATGATTAAGGCGGGTTACCGCGCCGGCGTGTACTGCAATACGACCTTATTAAATCAATTTAAAACCATATCTTCCCTTAGCACTTATGATATATGGGTTGCCCACCCGGATGTACTTCTGCCGAATTACAGCGGTCCCTATACCACATGGCAGTATACTTTTGCCGGCAGCGTTTCCGGTATAAACGGTGCGGTCGATATGGATTACTCGTATCAGGAATATCCGCTCGGGCCACAGGCGTTTTTCCAGCCCTCCGGCACAGCGGTAACGGATGCTTCCATTCTTTCCGATACCGGCGCAGCGATTACCCTCAAGGTTGGAAAAACCTATCAGTTTAAATTTACGCCCAAAAATGCTTCTGATAAACCTACGTTTTCCACCGGTAACAGCAGCGTGATTAAAACCGTGTACCAGAAAAAGATCGGCGCAAGTTATTATTATAAGATTCAATGCGTTAGACGCGGATGTACTTCGGTGTATTCCACCCTGCCGAAGCAGAAGGCGGTTCGCCGCTGCGTAGTTACCGTAGTCTGATATATTATTCGGTATGGAACTATTTTATATATGTAAGAAGGGACGCCGGACAGGATTGTTCGGCGCCCCTTTCTCTGTTAACTGCAAAAACGGTGATCCCCGATAACCGTAATAATAGGACGGGAAAAAATCCAGCCGCTGGTGGCTTTTGCCGGGTTGTAGTAATAAATTGCCCCTCCCGACGGATCCCAGCCATTAATCGCGTCACGCGCGGCTTTGTATGCGCTGTCTGAGACCGGTGCATTGATTCCGCCGTCGTTTATGCAACTGAATGCGCCCGGTTGGTAAATTACGCCCGCCAATGTATTCGGAAACGATGGATGCTCAATACGGTTTAAAATAACCGCGGCAACCGCAACCTGCCCTACATACGGCTCCCCGCGCGATTCCGCCGAAGTTACCCGCGCCAGCAGCGAGATGTCGTTGCTGCTGAAACCGCCCAGCCCACCGGAGCCGCCGAGGCCCAGCGCTTTTAGGGTTTTGGGTCCGGCGATGCCGTCCGGCGTAAGGCCCTTTACCTTCTGGAACCGGATTACGGCGTTTCGCGTGTTCGTCCCGTAAATACCGTCGATTTTTCCTTTATAATAGCCCTGGTTCTGTAGTTTGGTCTGAATGCTGCGCACTTCGCTCCCTTGCGAACCGAGTTTTGAAAGCGCGCCGACCGAACCGCTCCCGCTTTTTACGATGGATATGACAAGGACATTAACCAGTAAAACAATAGCAATTGCCCAAATATATTTCAGTTTCTTATTCATTCTTAAAACACCTCTGAAAAGAATTTTTCCCTTACAATGATGTTTTATCCAAGAGTGAGGATATTTTTATTTTCTATATATGAACTAAAAGTGTGAAACGAGGCTATTTTTGGCGGAAAATCTGATTTTTTTAAAAAATTTTAAAAAAGGGGTTGACTAAAAGGGCTGGATTTGGTATTATAGTCAAGCGCCTTACGGAAGGCGCAAACGGAAAAACAAAGCCGAAGCCGCGAAAACGCAGAGCAGAAGCGAAGTTTGACCGGCCAGGACC
>NZ_JAJUFJ010000015.1:0-66926 GCF_029266045.1 Caproiciproducens galactitolivorans
ATGTATATTGGCAGAGAACCGCCTGATATTGCATGAAGTACATACCATACAATATCAACCTCTTAAGCTCCAACCTACACGGCAGCACCCGCCATACGCTCAGCTTCTATTTAAGTCCGGCTGGTGTTGCCATGCCGAATTCTTTTATTTACGCTTATTGATATTTCTTCATCTTTGCTTTGCGAAATATGAGACAATGAAAGTTCCGCCTTCCTGTTCTAAAAGTCTGAAACCTTTATTTGCAAATTCTGCTTGGTTTATTATTTTTCTGCTTGAGCCATTATTAAATTTTTATTGTTAATATACACCAGAAACCTTACTCTAAGGTGAATTTAAGCTTACAAAAATGAAAGAATATTAAAGACCGTTAATCAACACAAAAGTTGAATGACGGTCTTTAATATATCTATTCGTATATGCAATTTTACAATGAAGTAATGACATTATAAGTTTTTTTGTTTTAATTCTTGCTAAGTAATTTTAAGCAACATATACCAAACCACCAGCGATATAAAAGCAGGCTGCACAAAAAATCTGTAAACCACAATTATTAGTCATGTCAGTTACTAGACTGTTTTTTGACATTGGATTTTTCCAGTTCATCTTAAAGTTACCCTTTAATGAAATTTAAAATACAATTCTGTTTCCAGAAGCTGTTTCATAAATTCCCGCTGCAAGAACCAAAATTCCCAAAGCAAGCGTATAAAAAGCAAAAATTTTAAACTTATCCGTCTTTACAAGCCATTTTACAAGCTTTATTGCCAAAAATCCTGCTACCGTTGCCGTTAAAAATCCAACTACAAGCGGAAGCATGCCTATATTTAAATTCTGTGCAGAAGCATCCTTAATTTCCGAAAGTGCGCCGGCAAGTATTACCGGTATGCCCAAAATAAACGAATATTCAACTGCGGCCTCCCTTTTAAGCCCGCGAAAAATTCCAGCGCAAATAGTGGAACCGGAACGTGAAATTCCCGGAACAAGGGCAATTCCCTGAAAAACGCCTATCGTGAGCGCATCCTTGACGGTCGTCTGACTGGAAGTCTTATTGCCCTTTACCCAGCGGTCACTCAAAAAAAGAAGTGCTGAAGTATACAGAAATCCTATTCCCTCTGCGACTATGCTTGAATCCTCCGAAAGTGATGCAAAAGCATCCTTGAATATGTAAAATCCGAACAGCGGAAGGATTGAAATTATAATCATAATTATCATCCTCCTGTCGGAATTCATGCTGCGCCATTTGAATTTTCCCGTAAACACATCCTTTATAAGGCGGAAAAATTCAACGATAAGCATTGATATTCTGCCCCAAAACGCAATAAAAACAGCAAGGAGCGTTCCCAAATGGAAAACCAGCGACGAAAGCAGGGCGCCTTCGCCGTTGATTCCAAAAAAATGCTGGAAAATTGAAAGATGTCCGGAGCTTGAAACCGGTAAAAATTCCGTAAATCCATGTATTAAACCTTGAAAAAAACCTTCAAAAACAGTCAAAACAAATTCCTCCTTTAATTTTTAAGACCTCATATCTTATTGCATGAAAAAAACATCATTTTGCCCTTTTTCAAACACCTGTATTATGAAAATTTACAACGATCCAATAACTTCGGGAATTCCTTTTGATTTTATACGATTCAACGGGCTAATAATTGAAATAATTGTAACAAGAAGTATAACGATGAATATTGCCGGAATTTGTATGATCGGAAACGTCCATGTAGCAGCAAGCCGCGGCAGGAAATTGTAAATAAGCGCCTTTTGCAAAGCTATGCCTAAAATGCATCCAGCAACATATCCTATTATGCAGTATGCGAGCGCTTCCACCAGCACCATTTTATTAAGCTGGATGCCGGACATGCCTATAGCTCTCATTATCCCAAGATTTCTGGTTTTTGCGACTACGCTGGTAAACATGGTATTTATCAGGTTTAATGCGCCAATCAATGCTATAACGGCTACGAAGCCATATATAAAAACAGCCATTGTAAGAAATGTCTGGTTAGTTTCCGCATTCTTCTGGCGATAGTCATGGAACAAAACCGAACTGTTAAGCAAACCCTTAATTTCGTCAATGGTTTGCTCCTGTCCTGATTTATTGAGTTGGATATCAATTACCTTGAACGCTGATTCTCCTGTCAATTCCTTAAATAACTTTTCGGTGGTCACGAATGTCGTCAATGAGTTTACGGAATCGCCGAACGGAACTTTGCTGAGGATAGCCATGATAGTCATTTCTTTTGTCCCATTAGGGGTTTTAATATAAACCTTATCTCCCAATTTTAGCGCGGCAGTTTCCATGCTGACGCCGTTCCTGAGAGGGTTTGCGACCGCTATTATTCCATTTTTCTCATTAAGCTTTTCTTCTGAAAGTTCACCCACAATCAAATCTGCTTTCGCCCAATTAAGCTGATTTTGGTCATAAGATACCAGCCAGGATTTTTCAGGCGGTATAAACAGCCCGTCATCGGTTTTTTGAATATCCCCGACAATTTTTTTATAATCTTCAGTCAGTCTCGCGGCATCAAAGGTGGCATCCACATGGCCAAACATCCTGCCGTAAACTTTTTTCACGCCGCTCAAACCAGAAAGTTTTCCATATAAATTATCCAAGCCCTGCTCGGATGTAAGCGAAATATCCGGAGTATAAGGCTTCGTCGTTTCTAGGGAATAATGCATAAAATCAACAAACACCTGAAACCCAAGGAAGATTATAATGCTTACGGCAATTGAGCATGACATCAAAAACAATGTTTTTTTCTTCATGAAAGCATTGTTAATGCCCATGGCCGTTTCCACATGAAATATTTTAGTTAAGTACCCCCGCTTTTTTTGCTTAAAAATTTTCATGCCAATATTTTCAACTATAGCATTTATAGGAGAAACGCTTGCAGCTTTTTGGGCCGGAAGATGGCAGGCAATAAATACCGTAAGCAATCCAACAGCAACACCCGCAGCAATTCCTATTATACTGATGTTAAACAGCGGCATCGCGCCGAAAAGACTGCCGTTAAAGTATTTAAGTATGGCCGAGCACAGAATAGTCAGCAATATCCCTGCTATCAACCCAATTGGTATCGCTTTTGCCGTGATGAGCAATCCTTCCCGCTTTACCATCTTTTTTATTTGCGACCGGGACGCCCCGATGCACCGCAGAAGCCCAAATTGTCGGACTCTTTCCATCACTGAAATGTTGAAAGTGTTATAAATCATCATCACGCCTGCAAGCAGAACCATGCAAAACAAAATTGCTCCGGTTTGATATATTCCCACGGCGGTCTTATTGGTGCTTTGTCCTATTACGGCCAGCAGATGATCATTGCGCTCAATTCTGGCGTCCTGTATATTTAATGCCTTTTTTATTTCAGCTTCAGCTTTTATGACTTTTATGCCGTCTTTAAACAGCACAAGGTAATAATTCTTCTCGGGATTGGTCAACTCTTTTGCACTGCTGACGGATAATAATAACCCGGGAATACCCGACGCTTTTGTAGAACCTGAGTCCAGGTAAACTCCGCTTATCACAAATTCTTTTGCTGTTCCATTGCCAGCGGATACATTAACCTTGTCGTTCACCTCTAACCCAAGTTCTTTGATTGCCCATTGCTCAAGCATTAGTTCATTTTTTTCTGTTGGGTATCTGCCTTCTATAAGTTCAATATTCATATCAGGCGCAAAGTTCTTATCAATGGCTCCCAGTTCGCATTCCCTGCCGTTTATCAGCGCCTTTCCAAAATCCATCCATAGCCCGGAGTTTTGCACGTCAATGCGGCTTCGAATCAACTGCATTTCTTCTTCGGACGCGTTTTCTATGGCAATGTGAAAATTCCCGTAATCATGTATGACTTGTATCTTTTCAAACTTCAATAAAGCATCCAGCATTGAGAATATGCCTGTCACCAAAGCAACAGATATGGCTACGCTGATAATGGCCAGCCTTGATCTTTTTTTGTGCGCCGATAAATACCTTGGAACAATTGAAAGATAGCTGTTCATCGCTGACCACCTCCTAACTCCGTAACAACGCCGTCCTCCACATTAAGGACGCGGTCGGCAAATGACGCAAAGCTTTGATTGTGCGTAATCATAACCAGCGTCTGCTTATACTTTTCAACAGACATTTTCATTAAGTTGATTACATCCTGACTGTTTTTGGAATCCAGGTTTCCGGTCGGCTCGTCCGCCAATATTATAGCAGGCCTGGTTGCCAGTGCCCGCGCAATGGCTACGCGCTGCTGCTGTCCGCCTGAAAGCTGATGCGGCAGATGGTACCTCCTTTCCGCAAGACCCAATATGTTCAGCAATTCATCAATATAGTCTTTTTCCGGTTTCCGGTAATCAAGTAGCAAAGGTAAAATTATATTTTCTTCCACATTTAGTTCCGGAACAAGATTGTATGCCTGAAAAACAAATCCAATGTTGCGTCTGCGAAAAACCGACAGTTCCTCTTCTTTCATTGCAAAAACATCTTTCCCGTCAATAAGCACCTTCCCGGAAGTCGGCGTATCCAACGCGCCGACAAGATTCAATAAAGTACTTTTTCCAGAGCCGGACGGACCGATAACTGCCACAAACTCTCCTTTTGAAACGGAAAAAGACACATTTTTGAGAGCTTCTACTCTTGCTTCTCCTGTGCCATATGTTTTACATAAATTTTCGGTTATCAATACCTTCAAACAAACCACTTCCTTCTTTTTTTGATAAGTATACCTCTCCTTTCTTACTCTCAGATGAATGACGTCTTACAGTTTTGAAAGCTTTGGAAAGATTAAATTGAACGCGGCCCCTTTCCCAAGCTCGCTCTGAACCGTAATGGTGCCTCCGTGCTTTTCAATAATGCTTTTTGACAGGGCAAGCCCAATGCCAACCCCTTGTTTTTCCTTTGAAAAACGGCTTCTATAAAATCTTTTGAATATATGATGCATATCATCTGGATGGATCCCCTCACCATTGTCTTTGATTGTAATCTGGACTGACACAGGAGTTTCGCTGCAACGTACTTCAATTTTATTTTGAAAACCTGTATGATCCAGCGCATTTTTTATGATATTTCCGATCGCTTCCGTCAGCCATCCCGGATCGAAATTCATGGTAATATGCTCATCGCATCTTAGGGTTAGTTCCTTGCCTTCCATTTTCGCCCTGGTGCTGAAACCTTTCATAACCTCCTCAAGAAACCCCTTTACATTATGTTCCGACATTTCAAGCTGTATGGAACCGGCGTCCAAGCGGGCCAGCTTCAGAAGATTCATGATCAGCGATTCTATTCTTGATATTTCGCGTTCTGTTTTTAAGGAAAAATTGTCCACGACACTGTTTCCGGTTTTTTCGTTTTGGATGATCTCATTATACATTCTGAGCGCGGCCAGAGGCGTTTTTATCTGGTGTGATATATCTGAAATGGTGTCTTTCAGGAATTCCCTGCCTTGTTTTTCTTTTTCAATATGTGCAACCTGCGAAGTAGCCATTAAATTGACAGCCGCAAAAAGCCTGGATAAGCTGCCTTCCTGATAATCGTCCAAACGGATACTGATATTGCCTGCCATAAAATCGCGCAGTCTCGCTTCCGCTTCTTCAATCCTTTTATAGTGGCGCAAAATAAAAAGCAAGACAGCCGCGCCAGTCGTTACGGAAAATAAAATCAAAATGATCAGCATTATGGCAGCATGCTTTTGATAAAAGCGCTCTATATCCGGAAGAAGAAAGTTTTGAACGGTACCGCTATATCCTGACTTTTGAAGCACTTCCTGTCCTGCTTTTGCATCCCCGCTTGTTTTTCCGGCCGTGAATGCACGAATAATCAGCGCTTTATCCACGCCGCTCTGTGTTAAATATCCTGCGATTTTATAATCGTGAGCAATCATTTTCTGCTTATAGTCATCCGCGGCCATTCTTACTGACAAAACACCAAATGCTATAAAAAGAAGAGAGAAAACACCCAGCACCATAAAAAGCATTTTTATTTCTTTATTCAAAAATATCTTCATAGGCACTCACCTTACAACATTCCATCGATAGCCCAAGCCTCGCACCGTCAGCAAAAACGCCGGGTTTTCAGGGTCGTCCTCAATTTTTTCGCGGAGTCTGCGCACATAAACCGACAGGGTATTATCGTCAATAAAATTTCCGTTATGATCCCACAACCTGTCCAATATTATTTCCCTGGTCAAAATACTGCCCGGGTGTTGCATCAGCAGGCACAACAGTCTGTATTCTGAAGCTGTGAGTTCAATCTCTCGTTTATCCTTCCATACACGGTTTTCCAGAAGTTTGACCGTTATGCCGTTGGATGAAATCTCATGCTGGGCATCATTTGAGAATTTGCTGCGCCGCAGCAGCGCATTGATTCTTGAGATCAGTTCGTTTAGCTTAAAGGGTTTTGTAATATAATCATCGCCCCCCATATCCAATCCCATAACGATATTTACTTCTTCATCCGAGGCCGTTAAAAAAATAATCGGCACATGAGATAACCGACGAACCTCTTTGCATATATCAAATCCGCTTCCGTCAGGCAAAGTCAGATCAAGAATGAGCAAGTCATAGGTTTTGCCATTAATGGCATGAAAGGCTTCTTTCACCGTTCTGGCAATGTCGACATTGAAACCGTTTTTTTGAAGCGAAAATTCAAGTCCGTCGATAATGCTGAGGTCGTCTTCAACCAAAAGAACATGATTCATTTTCGTTCACCTTCCTTTTCTTCTCCCGTCTTCGGGTTTTTTTGCATCTTTTGGGATAAGCCACAAATTACCTTTTTTAACAGCGCCTTTAATACGCCCAGAAGCGCAATAATAATTTACCATCCGGCCTGTAATTCCCCATTTTTCTCCTGCTTCCTTAACCGTTAAATATTCCATTAATGCACCACCCAATCTTTTATATGTCATGTCAGTAGTATATTTCGAGATTTAGAAATATGCAAGCAGTTGATTTTAATAAGCAAACAAAATATATAACTTATTAAAACATCCAACCGGCAAAAGCACATTTTCGGCATGTATAACCAGAAAACTCTGTGTTCAAGCCACTTTTCAGGCATTTATTTGTGAATAATAGTTAAACGCAACATTTATAAAACCATCTTCATCAGGATCGGTGGATAAAGGAACAAATCCAACGGAAAAAAATAATCGTTTGCTTGCTTCGTTCGTATAGAAAATACCGGCAATTATTTGTTTTATTTCGGTTTTTTCAAATCTATTTATTATTTGCTGAAGTATTTTTTTCCCATACCCCTTGCGCCTGTAATCAGGGTTTACTATTATGGACACATATACCTTATCGTTTTCTATTTCAGCATCTACTTTACCTACAAACTCGTTATTGCTTGAAATTATCCAGCAATCGTAATTAGGATTTGAAGCTACATAATTGATAAATTCTTCCGTCAGTCTTTCAACATGAAAACTGTCAGCATCGCAGTACCAGCTATTAACAATCGGGACATGTTCAATGTTGATATCATGAAAGATAAGTTCTTCCATTTTTTGTTTAACCTCCAAAATTATGCAAAAGTTTGTTCTATCAGTTAAGAATAATTTTTCATCATTGTGACTATGCACACAAAAACTGCTAGTGTCAAGAGATGTTCGCAACTTTAGGGCTCCGGAAAATGAATCAAGCTGCTTTTTGCAACAGTGCCTGAAGAGCTTGAGGACTGAGATAAGCGCGTGAGGCGGACCAGTTCTCGGCATATTCCATGAGGTATGTTGTCACCAGCCGCAGGTATGAATCCGGATTCGGAAAGATTCCGACAACGCTGGTTCTGCGGCGGATTTCTTTATTCAGCCGTTCCAGCATGGTGGAGGAAGAGATTTTGCGGGCGTCCAGATCCGGAAACGCATAGAAAACCAGAGAATCCTCCAGTCCATCCTCCAGAAGCTCAATTGCTTTGGGAAACCCTGATATAAAAGTCAGGGTATTATAAAAATTATTATTGTTTATTTGCTATAATAAAAAACCTGTGACATGTAAAGTCGATATATCCTTCTTTTAGGATTAGATTATTAATTTCTTTTAGTCTTTCAAAATATTTTTCTACTGTAAAATCCGGTACCTGCCACGGTATTGCTTTTAAATAAAATACAATGGCTCCAATATCATAAAATCTCGTTTTCACTATATCTTCCTTTTGCTCAGTTACTTTTAATCCAGCCTCACTTAACTCTCTAACTGCAGTTTCTAAATCCCAGTTATAATACTGACTCTTAGGGGCACCTAAAAGTTCATTGATTTCCTTATCATTTAAGCCGCCAACCTGCTGAGTTATGAAAGTTCCTTGTTTTTTGAGAATCCTTTCTACTTCCCAGGCAAAATAAGATTCATGCCTGTTTATTATTAAATCAAAAGTTTCAGCGCTAAATGGCAAGGATTCATCATCATCAACTTTATATACTTTTACACCCAGAGGTTCTAGTCTTTTCCCTGCAATGACTATATTGGGCTCATATCCCTCCGTGGCACAAGTATATTCAGGTAATGGACTTAATGAAGATAAAAACTCTCCGCCACCTGTTCCCATATCTAATAACGAAGATGTTCCGAACATTCTAGTCTTCACTTTATTTCTATAATTCCAACTCAGTGGGAACTCTTGCATTCTTTTGGTTGATTCCAAATATATAAAATCCCATCCTTCAAACTTTTCGTTTACTTCATTAATTAAGGAATCATATAATTCTTTATTTGCTAATATTTTCTTCACATTCATATCCTCCTTTATATTAAAAGTTTTAAAAATAACTTTATCAGGAGGGGATCTCTCAGGTTGTTACAAACCATATAATATAAAGCAAGTATTCATGCAAATACCACCTTTTTTTAAAAGCATACATTTGTATGAATCACATAATAATTCATGCTATTGTCTAATTCAATTTTAACCTTGTTAAGTCTTGACTATTATAAAATTGACTACTTATGATACGGTTCTTTAATATTCATTTAATCACGCCGTGATAATTTATAAACCTCATATTAAATTAAAATAACAGTAGACATGTTCCCTCAAACAATCACCCGCCGTCTTTTCCGTCTACACAACCCCGCCCGCCGAGAGCCGCTCCCAAAGGCTGTGGATGTGTTTCCTTGAACAATCACACACATAAAAATACAGGGCTTCCCGGCATCTTCGTCGACGAAAAGAACATTTCCCGCGGGCTGCAAATCACGGGAAAACCCTGTATTCAAGCCATTTTTCAGGCGTTTATTTATTTTTTTACATTCTGCATCAAGACCACGCACTCAACATGATTCGTATACGGAAACATATCCACCGGCTGGATGGCTTCAACGCGGTAGCCGCATTTTGTCAGATACAGCAAATCGCGCTCCTGTGTCTCGGGATTGCAGGAAATGTAAACAACTTTTTTGGGGCTGAGCGTCACAAGCGAGGACAAAAAGGTTTCGTCGCTTCCGGCGCGCGGCGGATCCATGAAGACTACGTCCGCGGTTTCCTTTTCCATTGCCATTTCCAGCATGAATTCACCTGCGTCCGCGCAGGTAAAGTAAGCGTTTCGAATTATATTTCGCTTCGCGTTCGCGATCGCGTCGCGGACCGCATCTTTATTGTTCTCCACACCTATGACGCGCCCCGCCTGCCGGCTGGCGATCAACCCGATGGTTCCGATTCCGCAGTAAGCGTCGATCACGGTTTCCTTCCCGGTAAGCCGCGCAAGCTCCATGGCTTTGCCGTAAAGGGCCTCGGTCTGCACCGGATTGATCTGATAAAAGGATTTGGCGGAAATGCGGAATACGCAGCCGCAAAGGGTATCCTCTATGGTTCCCGGCCCGTACAAGACCTTTTCGTTCTCGCCCAGGACCAGGCTGGTAAAATGGTTGTTTACATTCAAAAGAACCGTTGTAATTTCGGGATGCTTTTTCAAAAGCGCCTTGACAAAATTGTTTTTCGATGGGAATACCGGCGTTCCCGCGACAAGGACAACCATTATCTGCCCGCTTGAAAACCCGCGCTTTACAAGCACATGGCGCAGAAATCCGCGGCGGGTCATTTCGTCGTAGGGCTGGAGCTTAAACCCGGGCATCAGGTCCCGAATGGTGCCGATGATCTCATCCGCCTTTTCATCCTCCGTCAGGCAACTGTTGACCGGCACAATCCGGTGCGTGCTGGACTGATATACGCCCGAAATAATCTTTCCCTTTCTGTCCGTACCAAACGCCGCCTGCACTTTGTTGCGGTAATGGTACGGATTTTCCATGCCTAAAATCGGGCTGACCGCATGGAATTTTCCAAGAAGCTTCTCCACCCGATTCTGTTTCCATTGAAGTTGCCGGGCATACGTCATATTCTGAAGCTGGCAGCCCCCACACTTGCGATAAAGCGGACATGGGGCTGTTTTTTCCGTTAAATCTGTCACTGTGTTAACTCCCATCGTATTTTCTGTTATGAAAAGCCTGCCATTTTATTATGAACAAAAACTCAGGATTCCTGCTGTGCCAAATTCAACATAACCGACACGGTAAAGGTTCGGCTGTCATGCTGTATGGAGCAGGTACCGTGATATTTTTCCGCTACCTTCTGCACGTTGGAAAGCCCGATGCCGCAGATTCCTCCGCCCGTTTTCACGGAGCGGTAGACATCGTTTTCCTTGCGCACATAGCCGTTATAGGTATTGGATATTCTGATAAACAGGCAGTCTGCTTTTATCCTCGCATCGATGGACAAATCTTTCTTGACCGACGGGTCATCGATCCTTTCAAGCGCTTCCATCGCGTTGTCCAGGAGATTCCCGAACAGGATACATAAATCCACGTTTTCAATGGGCAGCGACGGCGGCAGAAAAACGGATACCGAGGGCGCCACCCCCATTTCCTCAATTTTGGCCAGCTTCTGGGCGATGATAATATCAATAATGACGTTCCCGCTCTGATAAGGCAGCTTTGTATCGCAAATGTCCTGATATACGGAGGAAATGTAGCGTTGCGCCTCCTCGCATTGGCCGAGCTTCAGCATGGAGGAAACGCAGCGCATATGGTTCTTGATATCATGGCGTATTGCGATCACTTCCCGCTGGGAGGCTTCCAGATTCGTATAGTAATCTTCCTGCATTTCCAGCATTTTGCGGAACATCGCGTAGCGTTCGCTTGTTTCGTCCAGAACAACCGTTTTATCCAGCAGGTAAAACACCGCCAGCGCCATGCAGATGAGCAGGACCGCGGCATCACCGTACAACGGAAGGCTGTTCCCATCCAGCGAATGGGTAAAAACCCGGGTTACAATATAGAGCACGCCTGTCGGCGCCAAAAAGACGAAAAGCGTGTAGGGGATAATCTTATTTTCAAGCCGCAGCTTCCGAAAGCGAAGAATAACCGCTACAAAAAGCAGGAAGAACAGGCAGGCTTCAATCTGCGTTTCCGCCCCCAACACCAGGTCGGACGGAAGCGCCGGAAGCGTCTGGTTTTCCAGCTTTCCCAAAATAAAATAAACGGCGAAAAGCTTCCCGGCGTAATTCAGAATCACGAACAAAAAGCAAGTAAGCGCTTTAATCTGAAGGTTCTCTTCAAAATACACAACCGCTAGAATAAAAGTAAAGATCAGGTAGAACGGCGCGGTTGAAAACAGGGGGCAGTTGAGGCTGTACGATATGAACTGAAAAATAAAATAGGACAAAAGGCCGAGCAAATTGTATGTCTGCGTCACCTGCTTCTTCATCGTCAGAAACGCAGCGTAAAGCCGGTTTAAAATGATGGTTTCCGCCAAAGAGAGAAAGCATTCGGTAAGCAGGAGGTTTGGATTCATCAAAGCTGCGCCTCCGTATACTCTAAAAAGCTTTGGCGGAATTCTTTTGCTTTATGCTTGCTTAAAGGGACCTGATGCCCGTCATTCATCGTAATGACGTCTTTATAGACATTGCGCACATTTTCCAGATTGATGACGAAGCTCTTGTGCGCCCGGAAAAAATGATACGGCGTCATCTGCTCCGCGATTTCACTTATCTTTCCGGAAAACTCGTACCGCTCCTGCAAGGTAACCAGCGTAATGGTCCTCACCTGTGATTCAAAATAGCAGATGTCATGCAGACGTACCTTGGTAACGCCGCTGTCGCCGGTAAACGTGAAGTAATTTTCATTCAGCTGTTCCGAACGGTCCAGCACCTGGCGGACTTCATTTAGGAAATCCTCTTTCTCCACCGGTTTCAGAAGGTAACGCCGGGCATTCACCTTATACCCGTCCACCGCAAACTTTTCGGTTGCGGTCACAATCAGAATCGGAACCGATTCGTCATACTGCCGGACTTGTTCGGCAGTTTCTATTCCATTAAGCGGTTTCATGAACATATCCAGTATCAGAAGATCGAACCGATGGCCTCGTTCATGCAACGCGATCAGTTCTTCCCCATTCTTCAGCACCGTCGTTTCAACGGGTATATGCTCTTTTTTCAGCTCCGCTAAATAACCCGTTAAAATATCCAAGTCGTACTGACTATCGTCGCACAGGGCGATAAAGAACATTGCGGGTCCTCCTTTTCCATGTTGTTTTAATTATAACAGTTCGGAAAAAAAGAACAAGGCTTGACACTCGATTTTGACAAAAAAACTCCCTATTTTTTAAATTTTATTGATATAAATTTAGAAAAATGGTATCACAAAGATGTCTTTTATAGGTAAATTCACGAAATTATGTTGCTAAATGACAATTCTCTGTGCTATCTTATGTGCAACTTTCTGCACACTAGAAAACCAAGGCATACGGATGTACTGCCATCCGTTTGTTATACAAATTTTATCGAGGAGGATATGCTCATGTCAAAACATTCAGCGGAAAAAACGCCCGCAGGAAATAATGGGATGAAAAAAACACTTTCCTTGTGGAACTTTTTCACCATTGGTTTCGGCGCGATCATCGGAACCGGGTGGGTTCTGCTGGTAGGCGACTGGATGATCATTGGAGGAGGCCCCCTTGCGGCCATTATCGCGTTCGCGGCCGGCGCGGTGTTTCTTTTGCCGATCGGTGCGGTATTCGGCGAACTGACCGCAGCAATCCCAATTTCGGGCGGTATTGTGGAATATGTGGATCGGACCTATGGTTCGAAAGTTTCGTATTATACCGGCTGGCTTCTGGCGCTGGGGAACGGAATCCTCTGCCCATGGGAAGCCATCGCGATTTCCACGCTGGTTTCCGAAAAATTCGGTGAATTCTTTCCGGTTCTCCGCAGCGTAAAGCTTTACACCATTCTCGGCGCAGACGTCTATTTGTTCCCGACCCTGATTTCGCTCTGCTTCGCGGTCTATGTTATCAGCCTGAATTTTAAAGGCGCTTCCTCCGCGGCAAAACTGCAGGCCTTTTTAACCAAAGCGCTACTGGCCGGCATGGTGCTTGCAATGGGGATTTCCCTTTTCAAGGGCGGCCCGCAGAACATCCAGCCGTTTTTCAGCAAGGTAAACGGCCCGGCTTCCAGCACCGATGCGAACAACCTTTTCGCGGGAATCCTCAGCGTTCTCGTAATGACCCCGTTCTTTTACGCCGGATTCGACACCATTCCCCAGCAGGCCGAAGAGGCCGCCGAAGGGCTGGACTGGAATAAATTCGGCAAGATTATCGGCCTTGCGCTGCTTGCTTCCGGCGGATTCTACATGATCTGCATTTATTCCTTCGGCTCCATTATCCCGTGGACCGAATTTGTTAAAAGCTCCGTTCCGGCGCTTGCCTGCCTGAAATCTATCAACATTGTTCTTTATGTAGTCATGCTGTGCATCGCAACCATGGGGCCCATGGGTCCCATGAACTCGTTCTACGGGGCATCGACCCGTATTATGCTTGCCATGGGGCGGAAAGGACAGCTTCCGGAAACTTTTTCCCGGCTTGACCCGAAAAAGGGGACTCCCGTCACAGCCAATATCCTGATGTCTGTTCTGACCCTCGCGGGCCCGTTCCTGGGCAATAAAATGCTTGTCCCGCTGACCAACGTTTCCGCTTTGGCTTTCATCTTTTCCTGCACGATGGTCAGTTTCGCATGCCTGAAAATGCGTAAAACTGAACCGAATTTGAACCGCCCCTACAAAGTGCCCGGCGGAAAGCTTGGGATCGGCGCGGCGTGCGTAGCCGGCTCAATTATCATTGGGCTTTTGGTTGTTCCCGCAAGCCCGGCCGCTTTGAAGCCGGTGGAATGGGCCATTGTTTTCGGATGGCTGGCGGTCGGACTGCTCCTGAGCATCCTGTCCAGCAGGAAAAAGGCCCAGGCTTAAATAGTGTGTGCTATTTCTAACATAGAATCATGATACAGGAGGAATTTTTATGAGTAAAAAGACAGCGTTTACAGGCGGTTTGCTGATCGACGGCACCGGCAGGGAGGCAATAAAAGATTCCCTGGTGCTGATTGACGGCAAAAAAATCGAGTATGCCGGCCCGAAAAAAGAATTCGGCCCGGATTACGAAGTGCGGAATATTTCCGGCAAAACCATTATGCCGGGGCTAATCGACACCCATCTGCATTTTTCCGGCAACCTGACGGACAACGACAGCGACTGGGTGCTTGAAGACCCGATTCAAAAGACCGTCGTCGCCGTTCAGCAGGCGCACGAATGCCTTGAGCACGGCCTGACCACCGTTGGTGAAATTTCCCGTTCCGGATTGCATATCCGCAATATGATCGAAGCGGGCGTTATGACCGGCCCCCGCGTGGTCGCCACCGGTCTTGGCTTTGCACGCACCTGCGGCCATGGCGACAGCCACAAACTGCCCCTTTGGTATAACGAGCAGTCCCATCCTTGGGCAGAGCGCGTAGACGGCCCGTGGGAACTGCGCAAGGCGGTTCGCAGACGCCTTCGCGAAAACCCGGACGCGATTAAAATCTGGTCGACGGGCGGCGGCATCTGGCGCTGGGATCAGAAGCTGCACCAGCACTACACCCTTGAGGAAATCCAGGCAGTCGTTGACGAATGCAACATGGTCGGCATTCCGGTATGGTCCCACGCAGAAGGCTACGGCGGCGCTCTGGATTCCGCAAAAGCGGGCGTACATCTGATCATTCACGGACAGACCCTCAACGACGAATGTCTGGACATTATGGCGGAAAAGGGCATCTACTTCTGCCCGACCATCCAGTTCCTGAACGAATGGTTCAAATCCTACGCCCCGCCGTATATTCCGGAAGTTCATGACCAATATCCCGGAGACACCGTTGCCGAAAAGGAATTGAACCGTGTTTACGCAAACCTGCGTAAAGCAAAGGAAAAGGGCATCGGCCTGACCATCGGTTCCGACTCCTTCTGCTCCAGCCTGACGCCTTACGGCACCACCGCAATCGGCGAAATGTACTCCTTCGTGGAAAAAGCGCAAATTTCCGAGATGGACACCATCATGGCCGCCACGAAAATCGGCGCGGAAATGCTCAAGGTCGGCGATGTTACCGGTACGCTGGAGGCAGGCAAATTTGCCGATCTTCTGGTAATTAACGGGAACCCGCTGGAGAATATCCGTGCGATCCATGTGGACAACATGGAGGTGATTATGAAGGAAGGCGCGGTGATAAAGGGATAAGCTTTCTGAATTCCATTTCGACCCATACAAACGCCTTTAAGAAAACAGGGTGGAACCGGCAGCTTTCTCCGGTTTCCGCCCTGTTTTCCTTTTTTAATCTGTAAGGGACTTAGCTTTCGCTGATAATGCCATACTGAACGGCCCACTGATATTTCTCGTAAGCCGAAAAAAGGGCTGTCTGCGCCGCTTTTACCTTTGCCCTTTGGGTATCGAGCGGATCCTGCGCATTGATAAGGGAAAGCTGGGAAAGCAACCCGGCGTCATACAGCTTTTTGGAAGCGTCGAAGTTTTTCTGCTCCACTTCCAGCGCCTTCTGTTCCACCGCAAGAAGATTGTTTTTGTCGTTCACCGCGTCATACAGCTTGCGGAACGACGCGGCAAAACTGCCCTTTTCCTCGTCGTAATCCGGATTTTTATAGGCAGAACCGGAGGTGTCCCCCGGGTAAATCGCAAGGGCATCCGCCAGATCGTCTTTAAATTTGATTTTGCTGACGTCGCTCAGCCTAGCAAACGGAAGGGGATGAATATCGAGGGAATGGTTGTAGTTCCTGCCCAGCATGGAGTTGAAACTGCGCTTCAGCGCTTCAAGCTGGGACTGCATGGCCTGAATGTTGGCCTGCAGAGAATCCCCCTGCGCCTTGGTCTGTTCAAGCTCTAGGTCGCTGACATAACCCCCATCGTGCAGCTGCCGGATATTGCTCAGGTTCGCATTGAAGACGGTTTGCTTCCGGAGCATCTCGTTAAGCTGGTCGCGAAGGCTGTTGAAGGATATAAACAGGCTTTTCGCGGCAATTACGGTCACATCGTGCGAAGTGTTCTTGCCGCCCATGGACTGCTGAAGGATGGAAGTGGTGGCGCCGATCTGAATAAGGCTGGCCTTTACAAGGGCAAGCTGGTTGGAAACCGACTGGTATTCCGTGCTCCCCGGCTCCAATGTGCTCAACCGGCTTGTGAGCGTCGCGGCATAGCTACTGAGCGAACTGGACGCGGACTCCAATTCGCTAACCGCGTCGGTGAAATTCACACAGTCCTCTACCAGATCCTCAATGTCATCGTAGCTTACATTTTTTACATCCCATGCGTCCGCCGCAAAAGCCGCGGGAGCACAGGCGCCGATGAGCAGGCTAATCATCAGCAGACAGGATAATATACGCCTTTTCGTAAAAACTCCTCCTTTATCCGTTTGTATGGGAAACGATATGCAGATTCACACCGTCTTTGGCCTTATTAACGCCCTGAACAATGACCTCGTCGCCGCTGCCAAGGCCCTTCGCCTCTACATACGCGCCATGCGTTTCCCCAAGCGTTACCTCCACCCGGACCGCTTTTCCGCTGCGCACCGCAAAGACATAGGTTTTCCCTTCGCGCCTCACAACGGAACGGGTAGGAACCAGAACGGTTCCGGTACTGCCGGTGTTGGAAAAATGCACGCTTGCCTGCATGCCGTCTTTCAGGTTCTGGGCGTTCACAATGGAAATCTTCACCGGGAACATCCCGCTTTCCGAAGAAGCGATGGAAGCGATTTCCGTAACCGTCCCCTCCGTTTTGACCCCGGTTGCCGCAAGGAATACGGTGGCCTTCCCGCCGACGGAAAGCTTCCGAACCATGGACTCGGTCACGTTGACAGAGACTTCCATGACCGCATTATTGGTAATCTGGAAAGCCGCGCTCTGCGGGGTAGCAAGGTCGCCCTCTTTTACGTTCACCGCGCCCACGGTCCCGTCCATTGGAGCTTTGACCGTGGAATCGTCAATGCGCTTCTGCGCGATTTCAACGGCTACCTCTGCAGAATCTACGCTGCCCTTTGCCGCGGCTTCGTTATTGGGATTGATCGCCTGCATGGTAAGGGTATAGTTTAGCTGCGCGGTATTCAGCGCGCTCTGCGCGTTCCTCCTGCGGGTATCCGCCGCGTTCAGTGTGTTCTGTGCAGCGGCTTTCGCACTTTCCAGCTGCGCGCTCGCGCTGTTCAGCGCGTTCTGCGCATTTTTTAAATCGTTTTGGCTTGCCGCCCCGGTCGACACCATGAGCTTCGTCTTTTCATAGTCGCTTTTTGCCTTATCGTAAGCCGCCTGGGCTGAAGCGGTCAGTTGATTCTGGTCATATTGCTTTTTCACCATGTTGTAATTTGCGGTGGAATCGCGCAGCTCGTTCTGCGCTGCGGAAAGTGCCTGGCGCGCCTGCTGCTCCGCCTGCTTGCTTGCCGCGGAACCGATTTTCTGCTCGTTTGCCTTCGCGGTGTCAAGCCCTGCCTGCGCCTGCTTCAGCGCAAGCTGCGCATCGGAGGTGTCGAGCTGCATCAGCACGTCGCCCGCCTTCACCGTTTGCCCTATTTTTACATTTACGGAAACTACTTTGGCGGAAACTGCGGGAATAACCGCCATGGTCCTTTGTGAATGGATTACCCCGCTGTAATCGGCGCTTGCCAGCGCGTCCATGCTTTTCACCTTTGCGGTTGTCACGCTGAGCCTGTCGTCCGCCCCGCTGCACGCCGTCAGGACGGTGAGAAGCACCGCCGCGCACAGGATGATGGAAATTCCTCTTTTCATGGTTCTATCCCTCCTTGCTCAATGCAGATGGATGGCAACTTCACAGTTCATGCCATACATAAGGGGCAGTTCGTCCGGGTTGTCGATGACAACCTTAACCGGAATCAACTGCTTTACCTTGGTATAGTCCCCGCTGGTGGAAAAGCTGGTCATCCCGTTGCTGAAATAGGTCTGGGTGACGGTGTCGATTTCCGTTACCCTTCCCGAAAACACGCGCTTTCCGTACGCGTCGATGGTCACATCCACCTTCTGTCCCACCGCCACCTTCGCGATCTCGGTTTCTTCAATATTCACGCCGATATACATATCGTCGGTGTCCGCGATAACGGCAAGCTGGGTCGTCGGGCCCGCAAGCTGGCCGACAATGGCGTCGCTTTTGACCACCGTGCCGTTAATCGGAGAAGTAATGTTCGGCAGTATTTCCTGGCGGCCAAGGACCTGATTTTTCACAACAAAGTCTCCCTTTGAAACATCCCATTCCAAAAGCTTGGAGGAGGATGTGCCGGTTACGGTGTACATTTTCGCCGTTACCTTCGCGTTGTCTGTTTTCAAAAGATTGGCATTGACCGAAAAATAGTAGAATGCTCCTGCACAGCCGCCGATAACCAGGACGAAAAGCAGGATGATTCCTATTTTCTTAAACTTTTTCATATATGTACCTCTTTTCCTTCAATCTGTAATCATCCGACGGGAAAAGTTTTATCCTGTTTCATCTTCCTCCCCGTTTTCGAACTGGGACTGATACAGGCTGGCGTAAAATCCGCCCTTTGCCAGCAGTTCTTCATGGTTGCCCTGTTCCACGATATCCCCGTCCTTCATGACAAGGATCAAATCCGCGCCGCGGATTGTGGACAGCCGGTGGGCAATGACAAAGCTGGTGCGGTTTTGCATCAGCGCGTCCATCGCCTTTTGAATCATTACCTCGGTGCGGGTATCGACCGAGCTGGTCGCCTCGTCGAGAATCAAGATCTTCGGGTCGGAGAGCACCGTCCGCGCAATCGTCAGAAGCTGTTTCTGCCCCTGCGAAATATTGGTTGCTTCCTCATTCAGAACCATCTGGTAGCCGTCCGGCAGGGCGCGGATAAATTCGTCACAGTGCGCCGCCTTTGCCGCCGCAATCACCTCTTCATCCGTTTTATCGAAAGAGCCGTAACGGATATTTTCCATGATGGTTGCGTTATAGAGCCATGTGTCCTGAAGCACCATTCCGAATATGCTCCGCAGCCCTTCCCGGGTGTAGTCCCGGATGGAATGTCCGTCGATCAGTATATCGCCGCTGTTCAGCTCGTAAAAGCGCATCAACAATTTTATAATTGTAGTTTTTCCGGCTCCTGTCGGGCCGACGATAGCAATGGATTGGCCCGCGCGGATCTTGCAGGAAAAGTCCTTGATAATGATTTTATCCTCGGTATAACCGAACCGGACATTTTTAAACTCCACAACTCCCTGTACTGCCTCGGGGATAACCGGCGTTTCGGTTTCCGGAATTTCCTCATCCTCCGCTAAAAACGCGAAGACGCGCTCCGCGGCGGCGGCGGTGGACTGGAGCGTATTCATGATATTGGCAATCTGCGCAATCGGCTGGGTGAACTGGCGCACATACTGGACAAACGCCTGCACGTCGCCAACCGTAATCGCCTTTTTTACCGCAAGGTAACCGCCAAGAATACAAACGACCACGTACCCCAGATTTCCTACAAACGTCATGACCGGCATCATCATACCGGTTAAAAACTGGGAAATCCACGCAGATTCAAACAACTTTTCATTATATTCTTTAAAGGTTTCAACCGCTTTCGCTTCCCCGTTGAAAACCTGGACAACGTTATGGCCGGAGAAGTTTTCCTCCACCTGCCCGTTGATATGACCAAGGTATTCCTGCTGCTGCCGGAATTGCTTCTGTGCCGGCTTCATAATCCCGCCAAGCAGAACCCCCGTAAGCGGCAGGATCAGGAAGCTGACCAGCGTCATCAGCCAGGAGATGGAAAGCATCATGATTAGCACGCCGAGAATCGTCGCGGCGGAAGTGATGAACTGGGTCAGCGACTGGTTCAGCGTTTGCGAGATCGTATCCACGTCGTTGGTGACAAGGGAAAGCACTTCGCCGTGGGTGCGCGAGTCAAAGTAGCGAAGCGGCATACGGTTGATTTTCTCCGTTATGTCCTTCCGGAGGCGGTAGGTAATCTTCATGGAAACGCCGGACATAATGTATCCCTGCAAATAGGAAAACATGGCGGACAAGAGGTAGAGCCCGACCAAAAGCAGGATATGGCTTCCGATATATTTAAAATCCGTCAGCAGCCCGGTTCCCAAAGCGTAGGCCATCAGGCCCTCGAACAGCTTGGTGGTTACTTTTCCAAGGAGCTTCGGCCCAAGGATGGAAAACGCCGAGGAAGCCGCGGCCAAAATGAAAACAACAATCATCGGCGTGCGGTACTCGTCGGCATAATGGAAAAGCCTTGCCATGGTGCCGCTGAAGTTCTTTGCCTTTTCACCCGGAGCGCCCAACGCACCGGGGCCGAAACCGCCCATGCGGGGAGCCTGTTTTGGTTCACTCATGCAAGCTCCTCCTTACTAAGCTGGGAGAGCGCGATTTCCCTGTATACTTCGCAATTCTCCATCAGCTCCCTGTGGGTTCCCTTTCCCGCAATCCTGCCGTTGTCCAGAACGATAATCTGATCGGCATACATAATGCTGGAAATGCGCTGCGCGACGATCAATATTGTCGCCCAGCCGGTTTTCTCGCGTAGTGCCGCGCGGAGCTTCGCGTCCGTCTTAAAGTCGAGCGCGGAAAAGCTATCGTCAAATATATAAATCTGCGGCTTTTTCACCAGCGCACGCGCAATGGAAAGCCGCTGTTTCTGCCCGCCGGACACATTGGAGCCGCCCTGTGCAATCTCCGTTTCAAAGCCGTCGGGCTTGGTTTCGATAAATTCCATTGCCTGCGCGATCCGCGCCGCGTCGGAAATCTCCTCCAAAGTAACGGTGTCCGGGTCGGCATAGGCAAGATTGCTCCGAATTGTTCCGGAAAACAGGATGCCCTTCTGCGGGATATACCCGATTTGCTTTCGCAGCGCGTGAAGGTCATATTCGCGGATATCCACGCCGTCGAGGGTAATCCGCCCGTCCGTCGGGTCATAAAAACGCGGCAGCAGGTTCACCACCGTGGATTTTCCGGAACCGGTCGAACCGATGAACGCCGTCGTCTGGCCCGGGCTGGCTGTGAAATCGATATCGTGCAGGACTTCCTCCTCCGCGCCCGGATACCGGAACGAAACATGTTCAAAGCGGACAACGCCGCGGCAAGATTCGGGCGTCTTGGGGTTTTCCGGATTTACAATGGACGGATTTGTTTCCAGTACGTCGGCAATCCGGTCGGCGGAGACGGACGCGCGGGGAATCATAATAAACATCATTGCCATCATCAGGAACGCCACAACAATCTGCATAACATACTGCATATAGGCCAGCATATCGCCCACCTGAAGCCGCAGCGCAGACACCTGCCATGAACCGACCCAGATAATCAAAACCGTTATCAGGTTCATAATCAGCATCATGGTCGGCATCATAAATGACATAATCCGGTTAATAAACAAATTGGTATCCGTAAGATCGAGATTTGCCTTATCGAAGCGCTGTTCCTCGAACCGCTGGGTGCTGAACGCCCGGATAACCAGCATACCCTCCAGATTCTCGCGGACAATCCGGTTCAGCCGGTCAATCAACCCCTGCACAATGCGGAACCGGGGCAGCGCGAACACAAACATAAACAAAACCAGAAGCAAAAGGCAGCATACCGCCAGCGCAATAACCCAGGACATGGACCTGCTTTTCGAAAGCGCGCGGATAACGCCGCCGGTACCGAGGATGGGCGCGTAAAAAACCATACGGATGACCATGACAATCAGCGTTTGCACCTGCGTAATATCATTGGTTGTCCGGGTAATTAAAGAAGAAGTCGAAAACTTGTCAAATTCCGCATTGGAAAACGATTCAATCTTCTCAAACAGATCCAAACGGAGCGTCCGACACACCCCTGCCGCCACACGCGCGGCAATAAGGCTGACAAGAACGCTGCACACCGTGCTGAGCAGGGCAACCACAAGCATCTTCGCGCCGACGCGCAGGATTTCCTCGGTGTTTCCGGAGGCAATGCCGTCGTTAATAATATCCGACATATAATCCGGCAAGGCAAGGTCGCAGTATGCCTGACCAAACAGAAGTGCAATCGCCGTTAAAAAATGTGTTATGTACGGCGTGCAGTATTTCATGAGTCTTGTCATACGGTCACCACCTCCTAAAAACCAAATTTTCTATATGGTACTACAGTACCATAATAATTTCAACTGGTATAATAATGATTAAATTTGGTTGCAATATAATTAATTTAGTTATAATTACCCTTGATTTATTTTGGACATCTCTGGTACTATAATCGTTGAAAAGATAATAAAACGGGCCCAATACAGAAAGGAGAATGCAAAATGCCGGAAGGGAACGAAAACGATACGAAAAGACTCATTCGCGAAACCGCGACGCGCCTTTTCCGCGAAAAATCCTTTGAAGCCGTTACCCTCAACGACATTTGCAAAGCCAGCGGGATCAATAAGCATACGTTTTACTACTATTACAAATCGAAAGACGAACTGCTGAAAGAATTTTATTGTTTCCCATGGCAGCTTACCCCCGCGGAAGTGACCGCAATCCTGACTTCCAACAACTATGTCGAGCAAATGTTTCTGATTATCGAAAAGTACACGGATTTTGTAAAAACAACCGGGGTGCACATCATCCGTCAGATTTTAATTAAAAATCTGACGCAGGACGTAGGCACCTTCCGGGTCAGCAACGATATCCTGGAAATTGCCAAACTGGAAATGAGCATCATTAAAAAAGGGCAGCAGCACGGCCAGTTCCACAACACCTCCGACCCAAAGGTGCTTGTGGTCCTTCTGCATCAGGTGCTGCATTCGGTCAGCTTGATGTGGGCCGTTTTCCACGGCGAATTTGATATAAGCAGGAGCGCCCGTTATCTGCTGGAAGGCCTGCTGGATGTAGACGCTTCCTACCGGATTACGGACGAGCAGGATTTGGATAAGTTTACGAACCTGTTTAACGGAATCATTCATAAGCATACGGGACAAAACTTTTCCCCAGACGATAAAAAAGGAAGTGCGGAGAAAAAAAGCCAGTAACGGATTGGAAAGAACAAACCGTCTGGAAAATCAAGCTTGCAACCCCCCGGCAGGGCCGGAGGTTCAAATGATAATAGGAAAACACGCCTTGCGTACGCTTTTAAAGCTGCTGCAAGGCGTGTTTTTGATTCTGGGGGGAACGCGGTTTTTACTTTTTAATCGGAAAATAGACTTCGGTTACGAATTCCTCCGGAGCAACGTTGTCATCGTACCCTTTGATATACAGCTCGAACGGGGGACCCGAAATCGTATAGCCTTCCCTGTCAATCCATTCCATCAATGCGGTGTAGCATTGGTTAAAATTCTCATACGGGCCGACATGGGTGGCAAAACAGCAAAGGCCCGGGTCAAGCTTGCGGACTGTGCAGGCGCTGTCTTGTGGAACCTCCGCGCCGACTTCGATATCGGTGGCGTCATGGTTAAACTCGCTGTCGTGATAGACCGTCAGAAGCGGGCCGCACGGCTTGACTTTATTGCGCTCCATTTCCGCAAACAGATCGCCGTAAGCCCTCGGAAAGTCCTTCACGCCCATCCGCCTGCGCAGGCTGAAAATCGTTTTTGGCTGGAACGAAACCGTCTTTATCAGATAATTGATTTCCATAATACTGTCACACCTTTCAATTCGTTTGAGATCCTCCTCCATCTGGAGAAGGACGGACTCTTGCTCCCGAATCTGCCTTTGCAGCTCGATCCTTTTCTGATTGATTGCTTCTTTCAGGTATGCCGCGTCGTCTTTTGAAAGGATTCGCGCAATTTCGGGCAGGGTAAACTGATACTGCTTTAACTTGGAGATCAGCAGGATGTCCCGCAGCTGGGAAACCCGGTAATAGCGGTAACCGGAAAAATCGCTGACATAGCCCGGTTTAAAAAGGCCGATCTCATCATAATATCTTAGCGTTTTTGCAGACACCCTGCTGATTTTGGAGAATTCTCCAATGGTAAGCATTTTATCAACTCCAGCTTTTCTTTAGAACATGTTCTGCTATGAGTATAAGCGTTCCAGCAAGGGGAAAGTCAAGGGTTTTTTCATAAAAAAAGTACTGCCCCGAAAACGGAGCAGATGATTTTACAAGCGAATCACGATTTATAAACCGCGTTGCGGTATTCGTTGGGTGACATTTGCTTAATCTTTTTAAAGACCCGCGAAAAATGGTTAACGTCGTTGAATCCCAGCAGATCTGAAATTTCGTAAATCTTTAAAGAAGGATTTTTGAGCAGTTCTTCCGCTTTCTTAATTCGCGTTTGGTTCAGCAGGTCACAGAAACTCATATGTGTATATTTGTTCAAAAGCTTGCTGAGGTACCACTGGCTCACATACGCTTTTTCCGCAAGCTCGGTAAGCGTCAGCTTCTCTGCGTAATGAAGCTCTATGTATTTTAAAGCTTCCCGCACAATAAAGTTGTTTGCCGGGCTGGTCTCCTGTAATTCTTCCGCTGCTTTCTCCTTTGATCCCGCCGCCCCTTTATGCTGCCTTTGCAAATTCTCCGTCATGACCTGCAGCGCTTCCTCCAACTCATCCATTTTGGAAGGCTTCAGCAAAAATCTTGTCACGCCGATTTGAATTGCCCGCGTCGCATATTCAAAGTCCCGGTATCCCGTGAGTACGGTAATCTGCATATCGGGGAACTCTCCCTTCAACCCGGCCAACATGGTAAGCCCGTCCATATTTGGCATTTTGATATCTGTAAAAAGAATATCCGGCTTGTTCTCCCGAATCACTTTTGCACCGGATTCCGCATCCGAGGCAACGGCAACTACCCGGCAGTCATATTTGGCCCAATCGACCACCTTTTTAAGGCCTTCTAAAATCATATCTTCATCATCAACAAGAATTACTTTAAACATGTTGAACTCCTCCGAATTATCCTACTGAAATTATAACACAGATTATAGAAAAATAAAAAAACGGGATGTATTTTTGCGGAAAGCAAAATGATTCAGAAAAGCCATGTATCCGCAAAACATCCTTGTGCCGCGGAGGAAGTGTATCTGTATTAACAAAACATATCGGAGGAAAAGGAAAACAGCGCACAAAGGCAGCCGCAGTTTGCGGCCGCCTTTGTGATTACGCAAGAGAAAGAAATTGTTTTAAGATATCGCTGGTTTCCCGCGCAGCCTCCAGAGTGGGCATTTCGCAAAAAATCCGCAACAGCGGTTCCGTACCGGAAAAACGCGCAATAATCCAGCCTTTATTTTTAAAGTATACCTTACAGCCATCCATATAGGACACCTTTTCGATTTCGTATGGGAAATCGGGCAGCCGCTTATCGCTCAGCAGGATTTCCGTGATTTTATCCTTTTCTTCCTGTGAAAACCGAAAGTCGGATTCCTCCATTTCGCAGTTCCCGTACCGGCCGGTAATTTCGCTGTATATCTCCGACAGGCTGCGTCCTGTGGCTGCAATCATTTCCACAAGCAACGAAGCCGCGTAAATACCATCTTTTCCCTGAATATGTCCGCGCACGGTAAGTCCGCCGGAAGATTCCCCCCCGATAATCGCATTTGTTTCCGCCATCTTTGCAGAAATATACTTAAATCCAACCGGGACTTCATAGCAGGTTTCGCCAAAATCCTCGGCAATACGGTCAAGCAGATGGGTGGTAGCTATGTTCCGCACCGCTGCTCCGCGCCATCCTTTAAACTTCATAAGGTAATAATAGAGCATGACCAGTATTTTGTTCGGATGCAAAAATTCAGCCCTGTCATTAATTACACCGAGCCTGTCTGCATCACCGTCGGTCGCGATTCCAATATCGCAGTGATTCTCCTCAACATAATTTGTCAGCCCGGTAAGGGTTTTGCTGTTCGGTGCGGGCAGCCTGCCCCCAAACAAGGCATCGTGCCGTTCATGGATGACATCCACATTGCACCGCGCCGTCATCAAAATGGTTTGCAGCGCCGTTTTACTGACCCCGTACATCGGGTCAAGCACGATTTTGAGGTTGCGGCTTCGAATTGCATCCATGTTGATAGAACGGATAATGCTGTCAATGTATTGATTCATCGGATCAATCAGTTCAATCAGGCCGTTTCTTACGCCGTCTTCAAAGGAGATCCGCTTTATTTGCACCGGGTCAATGTCTTTTATGTATTGTTCCAATTCGCTCGTCAAAGCTTCGTCGGCATCCCGTCCGCCTTCCATAAAGACCTTAATTCCGTTGTAAATGGCGGGATTATGGCTGGCGGTCACCGCCATACCGTAAGGCAGCCCATAATATTTCACCGTAAACATAATCAACGGAGTAGGCGATTCCCTATCGATCAGGCGGCAGAGGATTCCCTCCCCCGCCATAACCTCCGCAGCCCATTTGGCCGCCTCTTTGGAAAGGAACCGCCTATCATATCCGATTACGAATCCATTTGCAGCGTTGTCCTGATTCTTCAGCTTTCTGGCAATTGCCGCCGTTAACAACTGGACATTTGCCTTGGTAAATTCATCGCCGATTACTGCGCGCCATCCGCCTGTTCCAAATTTAATCATATTTCCATCCCACTTTTCTCCGTGCACAAACCGCTCTGCACGGCGAGCGTTCTCTCTGTTTACCCCATAACAACATGAACGCTGTGCTGCGTCCCCGCTTTCTGCACCGGAATCCAACCGGAAAGGGTTTTTCCGTCCATCTCCATTGTTTTGACCCCCTTGCTGACGCCGCACGGATTCTCAACATGAATCCGATACACAGCGCCGCGCCAAACGCGGGTAACGTCAAAGCTGCCCCAATCCTTTGGAATGCACGGGTCAACAATCAGGTGGTCGAAATCCGGCCTTACGCCAAGAAGGTACCGGGTTGCGGCAAAATACGCCCAACCGCCGGAGCCTGTCATAAACGGATGCCTTGCCCGCCCGAAGGCGGTATGGTCTTTACCCATTACAAATTGGCAGTACGAATAAGGTTCCGACTGCCGAACCTCTATTTTATCATTCTGGTTATAGGGCAGCAGGGCATTATAAAATTTCATTGCCCTGTCTCCCCGCCCAAGCGCTGCCTCGGCACACCAGGCCCACGGATTCGGATGGCTGAAAATTGAGCCGTTCTCCTTAACGCCCGGATACACCCGCGTGACAAAGCCGATTTCGTCATCACTTTTCGTATAAGACGGCGCATTGAGCATCAAGCCGTATGGTGTATAGAGGTATTTGTCAACAGAATCCATTGCCTTAACCGCACGATCGAGGTCAGCCACACCTGAGAAAACCGCCCAGGCGTTGGATTCGATATGTACCTTGCCTTCCTTGTCGTCATGCGTACCGATTTTTCTGCCGCTGCCGGTAATTCCCCGAATATACCACTCCCCATCCCACAGGTTGTCGTTGCATGCCTTTTTTACCTTTGCAGCCATCTTTTCATATTTTTCTACTTCCTCCGTTTTCCCAATGAAGCGGGATAAAGCGAGAAAATGCTGGAGCGCCCAGTAGTGCAGGAAGGAAACCATTGCGCTTTCTCCGCCACCTAAATTCAGGCAGTCATTCCAATCGGCGCGAAGCCCCTTACAGATCCCCGTTGCGCCAACCTGTTCGGCGGAAAAATCCAGAATCCGCATCATGTGCTGATAGACCGTACCTTCTCCGCCGTCGGCGTAGGTAACCATTTCATCCAGAAGGGAAACCTCCCCTGTTTCTTTAATATATTCGCTGATTGCGGCAATCAGCCACAGCGCGTCGTCCGAGCAGGCATCCTTAATCCCGTGAACCTTTTCCTCCATGCTGGGGGTGGGGATCACCGTCGGGGATTTGAAGCTTTGCTGTTTCCCTTGGAATTCCGGATCAAACCACTCCGGCTGAAACAGATGCAGTCCGTAGCCCTGTTGCGTCAGGCCGCGGCAAAGCTCAATAATGCGTTGCCTGCACTTTTCGGGATTAGAGGATGCGATGGTCATAGCATCCTGTGAGGTGTCGCGGAAACCCAGCCCGGTTCTGCCGCCCACTTCAATAAACGAAGCGAACCGCGAAAACATAATGTTTACTTCGGCCTGATACAAATTCCAAATATTTAACGAAGTGTTCATTCCCTGATTCGGGGTGTTTACCTGCAGCTTGCTGAGCTTTTCGTCCCAGAAGGCTGCAAGGTCGGAAAACGCCCTGTCCACATTGGCTGGATCGGAATATTTTTCCCTCATTGGGGCGGCCGTTTCCCGTTTTCCTTCCCCCAAAAGGAAGGCGATCCGAATATCCTGTCCGGGCTGCAAAACGAGTTTCTTTTGCAGGGCGGCACAGTGGTTACCGGTTTTTTCAAAACTGCCGGTACATTCTCCTCTTTCTACTGCAATCGGATTCCTTTCATCGCGGTATGCTCCCAAAAAGCGGTCCCGCAGGCAGTCGAATCCATCGGGCTCAAAGCTGGAGGTAAACCACTGATACCCCGATTCTTCATAATAAAGGTCATATTCAATGATGCCGTCGGCATAACTCGAACCGGATGCGTACAGGCTCATCTGAAAATTCTGATTATCCATATCGATTTGGTGGAACGAGAATTCAATGTAAGAGTATATGCTGAGACAGCGTGGCCGGGAACTATTGTTTTTCAGTACCACATCCCACAATTCGACCGGCTCGTTCAGGGGAATAAAAATTGTCTGACAAGCGGAGATCCCATTATATTCACAGGAGTATTTCGAATAAGACAGCCCATGCCTGCATTCGTATTTCGCCTTGGTCAAATCCTTTCCAACAGGCTGCCACGAAATGCTCCAATACTCGCCGGTATCGTCATCGCGCAGGTACACATAATGGCCGGGGCGGCTGATCGGCGCATTGGGGCGAAAGCGCGTAATGCGGTGGTACTGGGGAGATTTATAAAAGACATAACCGTCTGCGGATTGGCTGAGAACCGCGCACATATCGTTTACACCGATATAATTTGTCCACGGAACCGGTGTGTTTACGTGATCAATGACATATTCTCTATTTTCATCGTCAAAATAGCCGTATCGCATTCTCCCAATTCTCCTTTTACTTATATTCTGTATAAATTATAGAACATATCCGAAATGCAATGAATAACAGATGTTGTTCTTAATTGTATATTCTTGTGTAGCTTCCGAAAAAGCCGAACCCGCTTAACTCCGCGCTTCCATTGCTGAATAGGACGAGTTGGTTATGCCCTTTCCCGCTAAGCAAATCCAGCATAAAAGGGAGTTTTTATTATACTCAATGCTAAAGCATTTTGGACTTCCCGGCACAATCGGGAGTTTTCGTGTGACAGTCTGTACCCCACGCATAGCGCGTGGTTTTCAATTGACAAAAAAAGCCGGCACCGCGAAAACGGCGCCGGCCTACGTAAATTAAAGGATATTTGGCAAAGGTTTTTTGCTGTTAAAATCTCATTCAATCTCGTAATTTTTAATTAAATTATCCATTGTGCTTGGAACCTGAGCAGTAAGAATCAGGCCGGTTTCGGTGTACTCCTCGTTTTCCACCGTACCGTCGCGTCGAATCTGTGCCGCCAGCCCACTTTGCTGAAAGGGCAGCAGAAGCTTTACCCTCTTTGTTTTTACCGGAAGATTCGCTTCAATCGCGGCCAGCAGCTTGTCCACTCCGGTGCCGTTTGCCGCACTAATCCGCACGGAATTGCCCATAAAAGGAATCACGCTGGCACCCGTAAGAAGATCACATTTATTGAATACGGGAATGATCGGGCGCCCTTCGCAGCCAAGCTCAGCTAAAAGCTCCGCCGTTACCTTTAAATGCACCTGGGCTTCGGGGCTGGACGCGTCGCAGACATTCAAAAGGATATCCGCTTCGGCGGCTTGTTCCAGCGTGGAGCGGAACGCCTGCACCAAATGGTGCGGCAGGCGGCGGATCAGGCCGACCGTGTCAATCAACATCACCGTCGTGCCGCAGGGCAGCTTCAGCGCCCTCGCCGTGGGGTCAAGCGTGGCAAACAGCATATTTTCCGCCAGAACGCCCGCCTTCGTCAGACAATTCATCAAAGTGGATTTTCCAGCGTTCGTATATCCAACCAGCGCAACCGTAATAATCCCGTCCTTTTTCCGGCGGCGGTTCATCAGTCCGCGGTGCTTTTCCACTTCCGCAAGCTGTTCGTTCAGCGTGTTGATGCGCCTGCGGATATGGCGGCGGTCGGTTTCCAGCTTGCTTTCACCCGGACCGCGCGTTCCGATTCCGCCGCCTAGGCGGGAAAGCGCGGTTCCTTTTCCGGCCAGCCTCGGCAGCATATATTTCAATTGAGCAAGCTCCACCTGAAGCTTGCCCTCCTTGCTCCTCGCCCTTTTTGCAAAAATATCCAGAATCAGCATCGTCCGGTCCACGACGCGCACCTTACTGATTTCCTCAATATTGCGGATCTGGGTGGGAGATAATTCGCAATCGAAAATAAGCAGGTTCACTTCATGCTTTTTGCAGAAATCCGCTATTTCCTGCATCATGCCCGACCCCACACAGGTCGCTTTATCCGGCGAAGGCCGTTTCTGCGTAATCGCACCGAAAGGCTCCGCTCCCGCACTTCTCGTAAGCTCGTACAGTTCCGCTAAGGAAGCGTCCGCATCATAATCGCCGGTATCCACTTCCACTAGCAGCGCACGCTCGGTTTCCTCTTTCATTTCATGCAGATCCAACCTGCTCATCTCCATTGCGACATATTTCCCCAAAAAGTATCTTTATTTTAGCTTATTCGCTTGCCGATTGCAAATAAAATATGCATTTCATTTATCGAAATGCAATGTAGGTATAGTCTTCTCCATCACTATTAAAATTATTGTATATGCCTCCGTTGGATGGGTTTGTCTGGGACTGGCATACAGTTAATTTGGAAACACCCAGATTTACTCCCAGACTGTTTCCCTCCTTTGTGGCAAAAGCCAGACTACTTTTATTGTATCCGCCATTCGGCATGTAAAGGCTGCTGGCGGTAAGCGGGGCGAACACGATGACCAGCCTTGCGTCAAAAGGCAGGGCAATATCCTGTTTCGGCGCCCCGTTTCCGCAGTAGCTTCCAATGGCAATACCATCCTTCAACAATGTCCGGTCGGCGGCAGACAGGTGCATCTCCGTATTGTGGAAATGCGATGTCAGAAGGCTGTCCAGCAGCATGTTGTCATCCACAAAGTCTTTTCGCATCGGCTTGTCCGTTCCCGCCCAGCAGTTGAGCCCCAGGCTCGTTTTGTTGTTTGTCGGCATAATTTCCTCCTTACAATTGCATCCGGCCGCCGCCGTAATTATCCACCGCATCCCATGTAAGGCCCATTTCCTCCAGCGCGTCAAACATTTGGTTTTCTCCGTCGATATTGTTCCATGAAATGCTTCGAAAATCCAGCTCCGCGTCTAAATGGGCCGGAAGGAATAATTTGGCGGCCTGTTGGATGGAAAGCCCCTGCTCACTTTTGGCGCCGGCATCCTTGCAGTTTACATAAATCTTCTTTTCCGGAATATATTCACACACTTCCACGTCGATCCCCGGGGCGGACAGCGCGTATTCCATATCCTTTCGGGTAAACGAATTCGGCGTGACCGCGCTGCGTTTTAGAATCCGGCCGCGCCGTTCCTGTGTGCTTCCGGCCGGTTGAATCCGCAGCAGGCTTTCCCAATTCAAAAGGCCGTAGCCCGAAGCGGTCGCAATATAGCTTTCCCTTTGCAGCTCCGTCAGCGCTTCAAAAACCATATCCAAGCCGGCCGCATACGCCTGCAATTCATAATCCACCTGCGTTGTTCCGTCCAAGGCATACAGCCCTGTCGCCCTCATGCTGGAAACCATTGATTCAAGCACGCGCATCAGTTCACCCCCGCGTAAGTGCCGATTTGTACCGTGCCGCAGACGGCAAGCTGACTGGGAGCAATCTTTTTATCGGTAATAACGGCGTTGTCAAACGCATAATTCTTGATTTTTCCGGTAGAAAAGATTTGAACGCCCAGCGCGGCTAAAATCACCGGCTCTCCCACCGACAAATCTTCAAAATACCTTCGGATTGCCTGTTCGCAGGCGGTTTTCGCCTCATCGAACGGCACGTTGTCCGCGGGGGCTACGTATACGCTGATTTTTACTTCCACCGTCTGCGCGGAGGAAACAGCCACATTTACGTTTACCTCCCGCAGTTCGTCCAGTTCTTTCTGCACCTGGCTTACAATCTCCGGCGAAGGCGCCCCTCCCCGACCGCCGAGATACACGCCGACGGTTCCCGCGCCCCTTTCGCGCGGCACAACGCCTACTGAATACACGCCGTCGTGCTTCATGGCGCATTCGCGGTAAAACGCTGCGTTCGTCCCGTTGGAAATGCTTGCGTAGCTTTGCATCAGGCGGCTACGCAGCTCACTATCGCTTTCGCTGTCCATGCCGCCACGGAAGGGGATCGGATTTGTTACGGTTTCCAACGCCGGGGGCGGCGTGACCATCCGCGTAACCGTGCCTGCCTCCGTATTGCCGCTTCGCCCGCCCTGCTCGGCTTTCGCCGGTACGGTGACGCTCAATTGCCCGCTTTGCAGAATTCCTTCCTGTGTTGTCACGTAACGCACCGGATTTTCCCCCGCGGTGGAACACACGGTTCCGGCGGGAATCACCGCGTTGTACCACAGCGTCGTACTGCGCTGAAAGGTAAGGCTTCCCGAAGCGACCACCGACTGTTTCCGCGTCAGCCCGCGCTCCTGCGCGCGCATCTCCAACTGCTCCCCCTGTGCGCTCTGCGCGAAGGTCTGCATCTTCAACCACTCTACCGCGCTGTAAAGGGAATACACCTCCCCGGCAAGCACTTTCATGCGGATACCGATATCGGACGCGTCGTCGGGCGAATAGCCGGAGAGGGCTGTGAATTTTTCCTTCATGGCGGTAAGGATTTGATTATAACCGTACATTACAGCTTCACCTCGATTTCGCTTTTTTCCGCCCCGCAGCAAAGCCGGATCACAACCGCGCACGGAGGGTTTCCGGTACACGCGGCGCTTTCCACCGTTATCTGTGGCAGGGAGCGGAGCGCCTCCTGCGCCATGGTAAACGCTTTTTCATTCAGCCCGCTGCCGTCGGCCTTCAGCTCATGCAGCCGGCTGCCGAGCTGCGGGTCATACACAAAACTTCCAAGCGGAATTTTCAGCCGGATTGCAGCGCGCTGCAAAAGCTCCTGTTCTCCGCTGATCTGTTTCGGCCTTCCGTTCGGGCCGAGAAGGAAATCCCCGTTCTTCAATGCCGTATCCAATCTATCCCTCCTTTTTCGCGGCAATAACCTGGCCGTTGATAACAACCTCGCCGCTGTTTTTCAGGTAGATACACGCCCCGCCCGAGGAAAACAGCATCAGTTCCCCCGGCGCAAGACCCCGGTCGCCGCAAACTGCGCCGATGCATGCGCTTCCGGCATCCGTACCGATGACAACCGTCCGCGCTGAACTCGGCGGAAGGTATGCAATTCCCCACGGCGAAAGCAGCGGCAGCCCACGGTATTCGTTCATCCCCTGCATCACCGAACCGCCCGTCACTTCCGCTACCTGCCCCGCCGGCGGCTGCTGTTGGGCGGATATCATCTGCTGTGAAAGCCACATCCTCTCACCTCCTCAAAATATAACGGCTGCGCTCGCCGCTCGAATCCAGGCGGTACTCTATTTCCGCAATATACAAACCATCCAAATTCCCAAGCACCGGATCCCGCACTCTTGCGCTCTGCAAAAGGTGCGCGCAGATTTCCCCCGGGCAATCGACCACCGCCCGGAACGATTTATGCCGCGCCGCCCGGATTTTCGCGTCGGCATTGGTATTGCCCTCCGCAAGGCACCTTTTTCGGCGGATTCCGAGCGAAAGCGCTTCCTCATCCTTTACCGCTGTGCCATAGGCGCCGCTTTTCCCCGGTTTTATAAGGATTTCCGAAATCCGGTCGCAGTAGCGGTATTCCAAAAAGGCAGCGGAATAGGGGATTCCGCCGGAATTGTCAAATACCATTTCTCCGGTCAGGATTTCGCCCGATGCATCGAAAATCCCCTCAAGAATCCGCGGCTTCCTGCCTAAAAAACGGGTGCAAAAGCCTTCCGCCGCCTGCCACTCGCTCATGCCTTTGGTAACCGTCAGTTCCCCGGAAAAGCTTCTGCGCTCCCCGCGGAAGCCCGAAAATCCGTACGGCTTTATATGCCTTGTAAAAATCGTTTCCAGCGACGGCATACAATACGTCTGCGGAATCGCCTCGTTGTCCAGAAGGAGCGCGGCGCGGCTGCGTGCCGCCAGCGTAAGCGTCCGGCCCGCGCCGCAGCTTTCCTTTTGCTCGTCCGTAATTCCGTCAAATCGAAGCGTACCGTTTTGGCCGTAAATCCGGATAGCACAGATACGTCGGCCGCTCTCCACAAGGGGAAACACGCCCGTAAACCCGTCCGCCGGCGCGTCCTCCCCCATTACCAGCTTTGCCGAAACCGGGGGAGGAAGCGGGAACTCCCCCTCCGGCGTAACCCCGATATACTTCACGGAAGCACCACCCTTTGCCCTTTCTCAAGCCCGTTCGGCCACTGAATCATGGGATTCAGCCTTTTCAGCGTATCCACATCGGTGCGGAAACGGTTTGCAACGCTCCAAAGGTTTTCCCCGCCTGCGCAGACATAAATCCCCCCCGGAACCGTACCCGCCGGCATTTCGGCGGAGCCGTCCTCCACAAATACAAAGCTGTATGTAACGCAGTCCGGCTGGGCTTCGCCAATCATTTTCAGCGAAGTAAACGCCGCCTGAAAAGGAACCACTCCCGGAAGACGAAGCGTACCGCTGCCGCCCTCGGTAAAAACGGAAGCCAGCCGGCTGAATTCCTCCGCGCATCCTGCGCCGATAAATTCCCCCGTACCGGTAACAACCCGCTTGTCGCAGCCCAAATCCTGCAAAACGCTACCGAAGAGCGGCAGCTTCAGGTTGCTGACATTCCGGCTGTACTCCACCTGGATTTTTTGAGGGTTAAACGGCCAGATATAATTTTTATAGCTCATAGGCTGGTTTTTCACGGTTCTTCCCCCTCCCGCAAAGGATGCGGATACCGCCTGTAGTCACGTTCCATATTTTCCGAAAGCTCCTCCATATCCCTATCCGTTTTCCTGCACCTCCTTCACCAGCGTGCGCGCCGCCGCAACCAGCGTCATGGAGCTGCACAGCGTATTTCCAGCCCCGCCTGAGGCGGCGATGTCCTTCCACCGGCATCCGGAGTAAACCGTCCGCACACCGTTCCCAACCGCGATCAAATTGAAATTGCTAAGGCCGCACAGGTCCATCCCGCCGATGGACCGCACATTTTCCACCGTCAGCTCGTAGGTAATCCTTCCCTGTACGGTATCCACCGGTTCCTGCTCTCCCCAAGCGGAAACGGTCCGGCTCTGCTGTATGCATTTTACGGTGTAGCGGTCAGCGACCGCCGCCCGCTTGCCGTCGGCTTCCAGGCAAACCTCCCTGTCCGCGTCCGGCGCGAGCATTTTTAAGACCGCCCAAACGTACAGTTCTTCCCCGCCCATCATGGCAACGTCTGCGCGCTTGACCACGTAATTGCGCACGGCGCCCTGAATCTCATCGCCGATGCAGAGCTTGTGCCCCGCCGGCCCGGTGTAAAGATAATGCAGGTCGTCGTAATAATCCGTGGGAAGGTTCAGGCTGGCATTGCTTTTATACTGCAATGGCCTGAGAACCGCATTGACGGGATTTCCCCGGATACTGACCGCTTCCCCGTATTTCCGAAACATACCTTCCAGAATCTCTCGCCTTGTCATTTCCCTATCCTCTCAAACAGGAACCCTTCGTCCTTCAAGTACGGTGCGGCCGCCGCCGCAGATTCCAGCCATGCCCGCCGCGCTGTTTCCACGTTGCACATCCTTTTCGTCACCTTCACATCGCCTGCGGAAAAACTTTCCTCCCCGGCGCAGGCGTTTGCAAGCGCCCAGCGGTACAGGGCAAGGGAGGCTGCCGCAGCACAGAGAATCCCCTGTGCCGCGGCGCTGCCGTCCTTGACGCGCCGGCTGATCTGCGCCATCGCATCTTCACAGAACGGCCTGTATTTCGCAGCCTCCTTTTCGTCTAAATCCGCCATCAGGGCGAAGCGTTTCATCACATTTTCAATATCCAACTGTGTCACCCTTACGCCTTGTAATTCAGCACCTTCACCGCGCCGTTGAAGATTTTTGTGAAGCCTGCAATCGTGCTGATGCATGCGCGCTCAAGCTGGCGGTCGATCAGCTTGTCGTAATCCGTCTGCACGCCGCCCGCCTGCACCATTTCCAGGGCACAGGTTTTGTCCAGGCCGATAATCTGCTTATCCTCTAAATTCGGCATATGCAGAAGGTTCGCGCCGAGCGGCGTCGCCAGCTTTCCGGTTCCCTGGAAATTCAGCCCCGCGTTCGCGTCCTTGAATTCCGTGATGGAAAGGATATCCTTCGTCGTCGCGGTGGAAGCAAGCACCGTGTTCAACTGATACGGCGCAAGTTCGCCCCAAAGGTTTACCATGTCGCCGTAGGCAGGCTTGCCCGAAGCCGTTTCGATTGCTCCGGCGGGGGATTTTCCGTCGTCGCCGTACAGAAGCACATCCACCGCGTCGCCGAGCTGCGCCCTTGCGATATACGCGCCGATCTGGCGCAGGGTAACCGTAAACAGGTCGAGCTTCTGAAAGCGGAGCGCCTCGTAGCTTGCGACGAGCATTCTCCCGCGCTTGTGGAGTTTCACCAGATGATCCTGCGTCTTTATAACAGTCTGCGGAATCGCCGCACCCTCGGCGACGGGTTTTAGGGTCTTCTCCTCCGTTCCGGGATTGGAAGTAATCGTGCGGTAATCCATGGAGTTGATATTCGTTGTGGTTGCAACAAGATTCGGCAAAAGGTTCGCCATTTCCATGCCTTGGCGCACCGCGCGGTTCACATATTCCGGGAACAGCGCGGCGGAGTCCGCCGTCTGGAAGAATTTTTCAATGCGATCGCTTTCCACGCCGCCCACGCGGATCGAAAAACGCTTCAGCTGCCTTTGGTACGCGTCAAGCCCTTCCAGATTGCTACCCACGTAGTTTTCAGACGGGTCAAGGCTTTCCAGAACATCCGTAAAACTCTTGCCCGGAACGCCGTACATTCCCTTTTCCAATTTGATGGATTCATAAAACGCCATTATTCATTTCCTCCCGTTTTTAAAGAATGATTCCGCAGGTCTGCGCTGTGGTGTCCACATCCGTGACAAGAAGGCTTCTCCCTGTGCTGTCAACTTGTACCTTTCCGCCACCCGCTGCGCTCAGGGTCTGGTAACCCACCGCCGGAGCCGTTCCCGCATAGGGCAGAACGACGTACCCACGCAGCTGGACCGCCGCGTACCCGCCACGCACGGAAACCGCCACACCGCAAAAGCCCTCCTTTGCCGCACAGCCGCCCACCACGCCGTTTCCGGTCATTTTTACGGGCATCCCGACCGTTACGCCGGAACCCGCTTCAAAGGTTGCCGCTGCTTCACCGAAGCCGTTGAGTGAAATTTTCATATGTACTCCTCCTCAATCGTTTATATTTTAAATTCAGCGTTGCCGCCGGATTCCTTTTTCTGCGTACCGGCAAGCTGGGGCGTCAGGGGCAAAAGCTGTTCCGCCCTTTTCCGGTACGCGCTTTCAAAGCATTTCAAATCCTCGGCGCTCATCCCTGCCGCGACGCGCCTCAGCATTTCCGCCGACAGTTCCGGCTGGGAAAGGCCCGCGAATTTTACAAAGCTCTTTTCCAGCTCCATGCGGTACTGCCTTCCGCACTCCGCTTCGCCTTTCAGCCTTTCCACCTGCTTCAAAAGCGCCCGGGCCTGCCCGCCGGTCAGCGTGATTCCGCCGTCCGACGAAGCGATCGCTTTCAGGACGGCCTCCGCATTCTCTTCCCCGGCGGCAAAGCTTTTGATCACGCCCGCTTCCCGCTGTGCCGGAACCGCAACAAAGGACCATTCGTAAGCGTCCGTCGGCTCGTCCAGCACCGCGCAGCAGATCTGTCCGCCGTACATCTTTCCCTTCTTGTGCGCGCAGCCGCCCCTCTTTAAATCCGCACCGCAAATGCTGCAGGTTACCTTTCCCACCGCGCAGCCCACGCTGACCTCTTTTTTAATCCCGCTTTCCAATTCCAGAATCAGGTCGGCGTTCTTGCCGCACCGCGGCAGGTACGCCTGCGCCACCAGGCGGCAGTAAGGTTCGCCCGCCTTTGTCCGGCGCGTTTCATCCTGCTCCACCGCGCAGTCGTAAATGCGCGCCGTCTGGTTCTGCGTCTTCATGCTGTGGTTAAAAATGCCAGTTCTGCCTAAAAACAGCGGAGCGAGCTGCTTCAGCGCGCCAATGGAAAACCGCTCGTTGTCGCGGTCTATCTCGTTGTCGCACAGTACGACCGAAAAGGTGTAAACCTCGTCCGGGCCGAACTCCCGGCGCGTATAGCGGTTGATTTTCGAAAGGGCGTCCGCATCCGCTTTCCTGCTTTTCAGTACAAATCCCTCTTTCAAGTCATTCTTCCTTTCCTTCGGTTTTGAGGGCGGCTTCAATCTGCGCCGCCTTTGCGTTCATATACCTTGCGTTTGCCGTTTCCACCTGATCCTGCAAAGTGATATTGTCCCACTTGATTTCAAACTCCGGGTCATATCCGTTCAGGCGAAGCCACAGCCGGCAGATTTTATGGATGATCGGGTTCAGCTCGCGCCGGTACGCCTGCAGCTCGCTGGTCAGGATATCCGCCTGCTGGCTGGACATCCGCTCCGTTGACGACCACGAGAATCCCAGTAAAAACGGCGGAAGCCCAAGCTTTGCTACAATCTGCTCCAGCATTTCGCGGACGGGGACTTCACTATCCAGAATCTGGTTGTCCGCGCCGATCGCTTTAATGCTCACGTCGCCCACGGCGATAAAATCGCTCACGCTGTCCTTGCGCATCGCCCGGCTCCACTCACCGGCAATCTGCTGCGCGCGTTCCCTGGCAAAAGCGCGGTCGGCGGTGTCGCCGGCGGGCTTATAGGTAACGGCAAAACGGACGTTGCCCAGTCTCTCCCAGTTTATGCCAATGGTATTGTAAATCTGGAGCAGAATCCCGCTGACAAACGGCAGCCCGCGCAAAAGCGAAACACCCTTCGCGCTGCCCGGTTCCGGATTCAGCGCGGAACAAAACACCAGCTCCGGATAGCTTACCGGCTTGCTCCCACCGTTTTCCCGGCGGTAAACCTCCAGCTTTAAAGGCGACACAGCCCTCAGCTCCACATCGTCCAGCGAGGCGTTGTACAGCGCGACGATCCCGCCGTTTCCAACAACGATTTCGCCCACCGCATTGCCATAGGTTAAAAGCTGCGATAAATATCCGTTCAAAAAGCTCTGCACGCCTGCGTGTGTCGAATTCACCGGGACATTCCTTAAAAATTCATTTAAGGCGTCCTGTACGTCGCGATTTTCACACTCTACTGCAAAGGTGCCGATCAGCCGGATGATTTTCCCAATCGCAGCGTCAATAATCGGAACAGCCTCGCGCAGCGCGGCGTAAAGCCGGTTTTCCCCCGATTGAAGCGGAACATAGCGGCTCAGTGCGGCAAACGGATAAGCGTTGGCTGCCGTCTGCACCGCCTGCGCCACCGGCAGGGGCCTGTGTTTCTTTCGTATCATGGTTCTCCTTTCCCGCGCGGGGCGGCAACGGCAAAGAAAGCGTCCTCCTGTAACAGGAGCGTCGTTACAAAATACCGGATGTCGTCCATCGCGTGATCGTTTTCTTTTACCGGGGCGTCCCGGTTTTTGTCGTCGTTCCAGCGGTACAGGCCAAATTCCCGCACCGCGTCCGTACAGTTTCGGCAGATTTTGATGTCACCCTGCTTGAGCGCAACGCTGACCCTCCGAATTCCGTACAGCACATCGTTGTGCGCGGGCACCACATGGTATTTCCCATGCCGACGGATGACCTCCATAAAGCTCGCCGCGGAAGGGTCGACCGTCACGCTTTCAATTTCCCGCCCGCCGCAAAGCTGCTCCAACCCCGCGTAATGCTCCTCATCGGTGCGCTGAATACCTGCGCTGCGCGAATCAAAATAGTATTCGTCCACCCGGTACCATACGCCGTCCTTCTCCCCCCAAAGCCCAATGGAGCATGGGTTTACCGTCCCGTAGTCGCAGGAAACGCGAAAGCGCCCGCAGCCATGCGGCGCATCGCAGAACATGGAATCCGTCATAAACGGGTACACTAAGCCTTGTGCGGCCACCCACCGTCCCAGCACAAACCGTTCGTAAAACGTTCCGGCGTACAGCCCACGGTAGCGCGCCCGGATTTCGGGGCTGAGCGATGGATTGTCCTCCATGGTGAAGTGCAGGTACAAAGCGTTTTTCTGCTCCGTTTTCAAAATCCATTCGCGGTAAAACCAATGCTGCGGATTTTCCGGGTTGCAGTTGAACCAGAATTTGGAGCCCTCCACCGAACAGCGGGCCAGCGCCTGCTCCACAAACGAGCGCGGCATCAGCGCCACCTCGTCGAATAGCACCCCCGAAAGGGTCATTCCCTGAATAAGCGCCGGGGAACCTTCGTCCTTTCCACCGAACAAGTAAAACCGGTTTTCATTCTTTCCAAGGGAAATATCCATGCGGTTTTCCGCCGCCGCCATCCGGCAGCGGAACCCGGCGTCCTGCAAGGCCGGCAGCAAAGTGGTAATCAGGTTCCGTTTCAGCGAGCGTATGGTCTTTCCGCAAAAGGCAAACGATCGGTTCTGAAAACAGCACAGCGCCCACGCCACAAACGAGATTCCAAGGCAGAGCGTTTTGCCGCTTCGCACCGCGCCGTCGCAGATGACCGCGTCCCGGTTTGCGTACGGGCTGCCCGGGCACCACCACGAAAGCGCCTGCAACTGCTTTTCAGAAAATTTCTTAATTCCCATTTCCTTTTTCTTTAAGCGAACGCGCGCACTCCTGCAGCGCACGGTACAGCGGCATGGAATCGCTGTTTGTTTCGCTCATCCCCTCCAGACTTTCCAGCGCCTTAATGCGGTCGAAAAACTTAATTTCCATTCCGCCGCCCCGCGGGCGTTTAATTTCTGCAATATTGAACAAATCCATTTTGTCGAGCGCCGCCAAATCCGGCTCGTCGGTAAAAAGCAGCCGCACCGCGTCAGCGATTCCCCCATAAGCCAGCCTTTCGTAGCCTTTTTTCACGCGCCTACGGATTCTTTCCCCTGTTTCCGAATTCCTGTCCAATCTTTCGCCTCCTTTCAACACACCCGCATTTACCGCCCGAAATTTCCCTGTAGAGGGAAAAAAGAAAAATTTTTATCAAGGATTGACAAGTGGGTATAATGATGATACTGTATATATACGATATATACAGTTCGTGTTGATGCCTGCGAGGTGATGAATTGGATATCATTATCAGCAATTCCAGCGGAAGACCGATTTATGAACAGATAACCGAACAGATTAAAAGCCATATAATCACCGGTTATCTGAATGAAGGGGACGCGCTGCCCTCCATGCGGCTTCTGGCAAAGGAGCTTCATATCAGCGTGATCACCACGAAACGCGCCTATGAAGATCTGGAGCGCGACGGATTTATCGAAACCGTCGCGGGCAAGGGAAGCTTTGTCGCGCGGAAAAATATGGCGCTTATCCGCGAGGAACAGTTAAAAAAAGCGGAAAGCTTTCTGCAAAGCGCGGTGGACGCGGCAAAATCGTGCGGAATTTCGCTTTCCGAGCTTACCGAAATGCTTTCCCTTCTTTATAATGGCGAATAAATTAGCGTGCCGGAGGAATATTTATGGAAAATGTTATAGAGGTAAGGAATCTTTGCAAAAACTACCCGTCGTTTCAGCTCAAAAACGTCAGCTTTACCGTTCCAAGCGGCAGTATTGTCGGCTTTATCGGTGAGAACGGTGCGGGAAAAACAACCACTATTAAGCTGATTTTAAATGAAATCCGCCGGGACGCCGGTTCCGTTAAAATCTTCGGAATGGACAATATTCAGGACGAATGCAAAATTAAGGAGCAAATCGGCGTCGTCTTTGACGAAAGCTATTTTCACAGCGAATTTAAGGCTAGCGATATTGCAAAAATTTTAAAACGGATTTACAAAAGCTGGGATGATGCCCTGTACGACGACTACCTTCGCCGTTTCCGGATTTCCAAGGATAAAATAATAAAAGAATACTCCAAAGGGATGAAAATGAAGCTGAGCATTGCCAGCGCGCTCGCACACCACCCGCGCCTGCTGATCCTGGACGAAGCTACCAGCGGACTCGACCCGATTGTCCGTAGCGAAATTCTCGATATCTTCCTCGATTTCATTCAGGATGAATCCCATGCGATTCTGTTTTCCTCCCATATTACCGGCGACCTTGAAAAAGTCGCGGATTACATCACGTTTATCCACGAAGGGAACGTCGTGTTCGACCGCTCAAAGGACGACCTGATCTATCTTTGCGGAATTGTGAAATGCGGTGCGGCAGATTTTCAGAAGCTCGATAAAACGGAACTTGTCCGCTGGCACAAAAATGAATGCGGCTATGAAGTACTGGTCGAAAACCGCGATGAATTCAAGCGAAAGCATCCCAGGCTGGTCGTGGACGCGGCTGCCATTGACGAAATTATGCTTCTGTATGTAAAGGGGGAAAAAGCATGAGCGCATTGATTACAAAAGACCTGCTTACCATGAGAAAAATCGGAATAAAAATCGGATTTACCATCGTTCTTTACGTCCTCATCTTCTCATCCATGGGCAATAGTGCTTTTCTGTCCGCCATAATCATCATGTTTTCCGCTATGGTGCTTATGAACACCTTTGCCTATGACGAACTTGCAAAATGGGATATTTACCTTCTTTCCCTGCCGGTAACGAAAAAACAGATTGTACTAAGCAGGTATCTTCTCGGGTTTTTATTCATTGCCGTCGGATGCGCCGTATCCGCCCTGCTTGCCCTGCTTTCCAGCAAGATGGATTCGGAATTACCGGTGATTCTCTACTGTTTTTTTGCGCTTTCCCTTTGTGTTTTGGCTTTTATGATGCCTCTTCTCTATAAATTCGGCACACAGAAAGCCCGCCTATGGATCATTTTGTTTTGCTTTCTTCCCACCGCAGCAGCGACCATTCTGTCGGAACTCCATCTCAGCCTGCCCTCCTTCGGCCCCATTGACGATTCGACGTCGGAGCTTCTGTTGGCGCTCGTTCTGCCGGTTTCCCTGCTCCTGTATGCCGGGTCTTATTTTCTATCCTGCCGGATTTTTCAAAATAAAGAAATCTGATGTATAAACCGGAAAATAACAGGACATAATAAAAAGGAACGGCTTTCCGTTCCTTCTTCTTTTTTATTGTTTTCATCTTTTACTCCTCCCCTTTAAAACTCTCCTGTAAATGCTCCCTTTCGGAAATAGGCGGAAGGGAGCAGGGGAGCTTTTTATTGTTCCTACATAAACCTGGCCTTTCTGCAGAGTTGTTTTATTTCTGTAGATGATTTACGAAGAAGGAATTTCATGATACAATACAATTGTAAATATTTTACAATGTAAAAGGTGAAGGTTATGAGTGAATATGCCATTGTTACGGATTCCTCCTGCGACCTTCCTGCCGAATTAGCTGAGGAATTGGAGCTGACTGTACTTCCCCTTTCCTTTAACTTAATGGGCAGGGAATACCATAACTATCTGGACGAAAGAGAACTTCCTTTCAAAGAATTTTACCGTAGTATCCGCGAAGGGATGCTCTGCACCACCTCCGCTGTGAATATGGAAGCTTTCAAAAGCGCTATGGAACCCATACTTCAATCCGGCCGGGATGTGCTCTGCATCGCTTTTTCCAGCGGGCTGAGCAACACCTACAATGCCGCAAAGCTGGCGTGCGAAGAACTGACCCCGAAGTACCCCGAAAGAAAGGCCTACGCCGTGGATTCGCTCTGTGCGTCAATGGGCGAGGGCCTGCTTCTTTCTCTTGCCGTTGAGGAAAAACGGAAAGGCAAGAGCATCGACGAACTGCGCATTTGGCTGGAGGAAACGAAGCTTCGTGTCTGCCACTGGTTTACCGTTGAAAATTTGCACCACTTAAAACGCGGAGGCCGGATTTCCGGTCCGACCGCCTTAATTGGAACAATGCTGAACATTAAGCCTGTGCTCCATGTGGACGACGAAGGGCATCTGATCAACATGGGCAAAGCCCGGGGCCGCCGCGCATCGCTTCTGGCACTAGTGGACCATATGGAGCAAACCGCAGTCAATCCAGCGTCGCAGACGGTATTTATCAGCCACGGCGACGCAAAGGAGGATGCCGAATTTGTCGCCGAGGAAATCAAAGCCCGGCTCGGCGTAAAGAAATTCGTGATCAGCTATGTCGGGCCCGTTATCGGGGCGCACTCCGGCCCGGGGACGATCGCCCTGTTCTTCCTTGGTTCAAAACGATAAAATGCAGTGAAAAGAAATGCGGAACAAAATCTGCATTCTTTTTTTATTTAAAAAAACACGGAACGCCTCCTCTTTCAACAGGAAAGAGGAAACGTTCCCTTATTCCCAATGCCTTTCGGGCTTACAACATAAGAAAGCACCCCTTGCGGATGATTTTCTCATCGGCAAGGGGTGCTTTGCGTTTATAAGCTTTTCTGCTCTTTTGCGGCGGCTCTTTATTTCTGCTGGGTTTCCCCTTTATCTTCCAAAAGCTTCGTTTTCACTTCACGGGTCGCTCCATTTGTATTTTGGCCGCTTCCCATGCGGAAAATCGTCAGCGTGACGGTATCGCCCGCCTTGTGCTTGTTCAGCACGGCGTATAAATCGTCCACGCTGGAAACCGTCTGACCGTCCACTTTCGTAATCACATCGCCGGGCACGACGCCTGATTTTGTCAAATCGCTCTCCGGGCTGATCTGGCGGATCATAACGCCGGTCGGATAACCGGAAAGCTCCGACTGAATCGCAGTAATGGTGGAGGCGGTTATGCCAAGGCGGCTCCGCCCGCTGACATATCCGCGCGCAATCAGATCGTCGATAATATTTTTCGCCCTGCTCACCGGAATGGCAAAGCCCATTCCTTCGTAGCCGGTCGCAACAATCTTGTTCGAGTTAATGCCAACAACCTGCCCGTACATATTCATCAGCGGACCGCCCGAGTTGCCGGGGTTGATGGCCGCGTCGGTCTGGATATATGTCATGCCGTTGTCGCTGTGGCTTTCAATCGTGCGGTTCAGCGCGGAAACATACCCGCCCGTCAGCGAGCTTGCGAATTCAATTCCGCCCGGATTGCCGATCGCGATTACCGGATCGCCGATTTCAAGCTGATCCGCGTTGCCAAACACCGCCGCGCTCAGATTATTCGCCTGGATGCGAAGTACCGCGATATCGGAAGTCTTGTCGTAGCCCACAACCTTGGCGTCATACTCCTTCTTGTTGTAAAGCACGACTTTTACTTTATAGGAACGGGAATTGTTTACCACATGGGCGTTTGTCAGGATATAGCCGTCCTTTGTTGCGATAATGCCGGTACCCTGAATGACGCCACCCTGGCTCCCCGCCGCCGCGGGGACTGTGGTTTCCACCCCTACCACGCTCTGCACCGTATTTTTGTAGACCGTCTTTGCGTCATACGGGTTGCCGCTTGGCTTAGGCTGAATCGTAATACCCGCCGCGTTGGCGGCGCCGCTGGGAATCTTTACGGGGCTCTGCGCCTGGCTGGAACCGGAAGCCGCGCTTGCGCTGTTGTTTTCTGCCGGCTGGGAAACGGTGCTGCCCTGCCAGCCGCCCTGCTGCTCAACGGCAATATGCACGCTGTAAATGCAGAAGCCCAGAACGAATCCACCGATGAGGATCCCGAGAAAGATCAGGAACACACGCATCCCGGTGTTTTTCCGTTTCGGCTGTTTGGGGCCGCCGGGCTGACTCGGCTGCTGCGGATCCTGTGGGTTTTGCCGGGGCTGCTGCCCGTTGTTTTGCGGATATGTCCAGTACCGGTTTTGCGGATTGTACGGATTTTGCGGATTCTGCCCGTAGCCGCAATTCCCGTAACCCCCGCCCGGATTCGTATACTGTCCATAAGGATTGTAATACTGCCCGTAAGGGGAATAAGGATTCTGCGGGTTTTGGTACGGCGGCTGACCGCTGCCCGGCCACTCCTGCCGGGGGACAGAAGCATCCCCGCACCGGTTTTCGAAATCCGGTTTCGGCCCGTTCACCGCCTCCTTGTTTTCCGGAGGAACACCGTCCGTTTCCTTCGGCTCTACCAGCTGCGTATCCTCGTTTGCTTCCGGAGAATCCGACGGCCAGATATTCTTTTCGCCATTGTCGTTGTTATCGAAATGATCGCTCATAAAGCTATTCCTTTCTAAGTGAATTACTCTTTCGCCTGTTCCGCAGAACCGTCTTTCAGCTTAGGCGGCTCCTTGATTTTCGGAATCCAAAATTCAAACTGGCAGTATTCGTTCTGCACACTACTTACGGTAATCTCACCGCCGTGCAGCTTTACGATGGTTCTTACGATATAAAGGCCGAGACCCATTCCGTTCTTATCTTGGCTGCGGGATTTGTCGGTTTTGTAAAAGCGGTCAAAAATCAGCGAAAGCTCGTCGGGGGCAATTCCCGCCCCGCTGTTTTTAATAATCACGCTGGTCCGATCGGAAAGATCCTGGATGCGGATTTCAATATAGCCGCCTTCATTCGTAAACTTTACGGCGTTCTCAATTAAATTATATACAACTTGGTGGATCATATCCGGATCTCCGTCAACAAAAAGGCTTTCCGCGTCCTCAAGCCCCCGGATTTCCAGCTTTTTATCCTCAATCGCTTTTTCAAACGACAAAAAGGCAATCAAAATCGTATTTGTTAAATCGAACCGCGCTGGGTGCAACTTCAGCTCCCCGCTGTCAATCCTCGAAAGGGCCAGCATGGTGCGGACCAGGCGGGAAAGGCGTTTCACTTCTTGCGAAACAACCGTCAGGTAATACTTCTGTTTTTCCGGCGGAATGGTTCCGTCCAAAATGCCGTCGATAAATCCGGCAATCGTCGTCATCGGCGTTTTCAACTCGTGCGAAACATTCGCCACAAAATTGCGGCTTGCGTTTTCGCCGGAGGCCAGCGACCTTGCCATGTTGTTGAACGCCATCGCAAGCTGTCCGATCTCATCCTCACTCGTAACCGGCACGCGTACGGAAAAATCCCCTTTCCCGAACGAGTGGGCCGCTGCCGCCATGTTCCGCAACGGGCGCACCAATTTGTAGGAAAAGAGCCAAACCGCACAGAACGAAATGATGAACGCCGCAATCGCGGCCAACAGGAAAACGCGCATAATCTCGCCGAGAAAAATGTTAAAAGAGCGCACATTGTAAGCGGTGAACACCGCGCCGATTACGGTTTTGCTCCCGTCCACATTCATAACGGTAATCGGAACGCCTACAACATAATAGGGCTGGCTGTAAATCCCGCCCATGGTTCCCTGCGCGGTGTACCCCCCTGCAACGACCTTTTGAATAATGTCCTGGCTGACCTGCTTGGTTTCGTTTACCGCGCTCCCGCTGTCATAGGAAGCAATTTCAATCTGTCCGGACAGCCGCGTTACAAAAATGTCCGCGTCAATGTTTTCGGAAAACGCCGCGATAAATATCTTCATGCGCTTCCCGTCAATGGAATAGAAATTATCCTGTACGGAAGTAACGCTGTTTGCGGCGATCGTTGCCACGCTTTCCGCGTTTTTGCGGAGCAATGCGCATTTTTCCGAGCGCCAGTAATTGGAAACGAAGATCAGCATAACAAAGCTTAAAAACAAAAAGCTGATCACAACAATCAGGGAAGTAATCCGTAAATATTTTTTAAAAAGCGTTTTTCGCATTTTTTATTCCTTAACTTCAAACTTATAGCCAACGCCCCAAACGGTTTTCAAAGCCCATTTGTCGGAAACTCCCTCAAGCTTTTCCCTCAGCCGTTTCACGTGGACGTCGACCGTACGGCTATCGCCATAATAATCAAAGCCCCAAACCTCGTCCAGAAGCTGGTCGCGTGTGAAAACGCGGTTCGGATTGCTTGCCAGATGGTATATCAGTTCCATTTCCTTCGGCGGGGTGTCAATCTGCACGCCGTTGACGCGCAGCTCATAGTTCGTCAAATTGATGGAAAGCTTATCGTACTTCACTTCTTTAACGGTTTCATCGCCGTTTTTGCCCAACCTGCGAAGAACCGCCTTAATCCGCGCCACTACTTCCTTCGCTTCAAACGGTTTCACCACATAGTCGTCCGCGCCCAGCTCAAGGCCCAGCACTTTATCGAAAACTTCGCCCTTTGCTGTCAACATGATAATCGGGCACTGTGATTTCTTGCGGATCTCGCGGCAAACCTGCCAGCCGTCCAGTTCGGGCAGCATGATGTCAAGCATAATCAGATCCGGTTCTTCCGTTTCGAAAGCCTCCAACGCCTTGCGACCATCGTTGGCAATGACAACCTGGTAACCTTCTTTTTCAATGTAGAGACGTAAAAGCTCGCATATATTCTGGTCGTCGTCAACCACTAATATTTTTCCAACCGGCATTTTTATCCTCCTTCATACCCCCGTGGTAAATTTCTGACAATTCTCCTATTCTGATTATACGGGAATTCGCCGAAAAAGTCATGAATTTTTTATAAAAGTTTTTGAAGATTGTGTGAATGCCGGAAAATACAGCCCAATACTTCCTAGGGTTTGCAGGACTGTTCCAAAAATGCACTACCGTTTTTCTTCTGCCTTCCGAAACGTCCATGCTAACAAAAATCCGGGCGCTGGTGCATGACCCCGCGTCCGGATTTTTCAGGGCGCCGAAGCGCCCTTTAACCGCTGTGCAAAACGGCATTGGCTTATTTCGAAATACTGTTCAAAAGCCCTCCCTTTTCGATAATATTCTGAATAAACGGCGGGAAAGGCTGTGCCTTATAGCTTTTTCCGTTCGTCCGGTTTTGAATCACGCCGTTGTCAAAATCAATTTCCACCTCGTCGCCGTTCTGAATATCCCGCGCTGCCTCGGGGCATTCCAGAATCGGCAGGCCGATATTGATTGCGTTACGGTAAAAAATGCGGGCGAATGTTTCGGCAATCACGCAGGAAATACCGCTCGCCTGAATCGCAATCGGGGCGTGCTCGCGCGAGGAGCCGCAACCGAAATTCTTCGCGGCCACGATGATATCGCCCTTCTTCACCTTCTTGACAAAATCTGCGTCGATGTCCTCCATGCAGTGTGCGGCCAGCTCCGCGTGGGAAGCCGTATTCAAATATCTTGCGGGGATAATCACATCCGTATCGACGTTGTCCCCGTATTTGTGTACAAATCCATGCGCTTTCATTTCTGCACCCCCTCTGTCAGTTGTTCCGGATCGGTAATATAGCCGGTTACGGCGCTTGCCGCCGCCACAGCCGGGCTTGCCAGATAGACTTCCGATTCAATATGCCCCATGCGTCCGACAAAATTGCGGTTTGTTGTGGAAATTGCGCGCTCCCCCTTGCCGAGGATGCCCATATGCCCGCCAAGACAAGGTCCGCAGGTCGGCGTGCTGAACACCGCCCCGGCTTCGACGAAGATTTCCGCCAGCCCTTCGCGCAGCGCCTGCAGATAAATCGCCTGTGTGCCCGGCAGAATGATGCAGCGCACATCCTTCGCAACCTTCCTGTCCTTGAGAATCGCCGCCGCCGCTCGCAGATCCTCCATCCGTCCGTTCGTGCAGGAACCGATCACGCTCTGGTCGATTTTGATTTTTCCGACTTCATCAATGGTTTTTGTATTTTCGGGAAGATGCGGGAACGCAACGGTCGGACGGATTTTTCCAAGGTCAATCTCCACGGTTTCGTCGTAAACCGCGTCCTCATCTGCCGCGTAAACAACCGGCTCATGCTGGAAGCGGCCCTTCCCGTAATCCAGCGTAACCTCGTCCACGGGGAAGATCCCGTTTTTCGCGCCGGCCTCAATCGCCATGTTTGCAATGCAAAGGCGGTCGTCCATGGAAAGGTATTTCACGCCGCTGCCGGTGAATTCCAGCGAACGGTACAGCGCGCCGTCCACGCCGATTCTCCCGATGAGGTGCAGAATCACGTCTTTGCCGCTCACCCATTTCGTGGGTTTGTTTTTCAGCACAATCCGAATCGCGGAAGGCACCTTAAACCACGCTTTGCCGGTAATCATCCCGGCGGCCATGTCGGTGGAACCCACGCCTGTAGAAAACGCGCCGAGTGCGCCGTAGGTGCAGGTGTGCGAATCCGCGCCGATTACGCAGTCCCCCGGAACAACCAGCCCTTTTTCCGGCAGAAGCGCATGCTCAATGCCCATCTGCCCCACATCAAAGAAATTCGTAATCTGATACTGATTTGCGAAGTTCCGTACCTGGCGGCACTGTTCCGCGGCCTTAATATCTTTGTTCGGTGTAAAATGATCCAGAACCAGCGCAATTTTATCCTTATGAAAAACGGAGGAAGCCCCGCATTTTTCAAATTCATTGATCGCCACCGGCGAGGTAATGTCATTTCCCAGAACCAAATCAAGTTCCGCCTCGATCAGCTGCCCCGCGCTTACGCTTTCCAGCCCGGCGTGCGCGGCGAGGATTTTCTGCGTCATCGTCATTCCCATAGTGGGTACCTCCCTTAATTTCGATTTGTCTTATTATTGCATAAATCTTGCGCAAAGAATGTATCATATGTTACAATTACAAAAAACAACAGAATCCATCACAACCGGGGCTATGAAAAGGAACATGGTTCCCATTCCTTGAGGAAAAAAGTCCACAGGCAGATCCGCCCCCAATCGCATTTCACGGAGGATTGACATGGAACCGTCGAATAAAAAGAAATGGGATGTGCTGGAAAGAACCCACACATCCCATGTTGTTGAAAAGGATCGAATGATTTACTGGCAGGAAGCGCTTGCCGATGAATTTTATTATTTGAAAAGCGGGAAAGTGAAAATTTTTCTCAGCTCGGAGGACGGCGCAGAAAAGACCCTTACCGTACTGGAACCGGGGAATATTTTCGGCGAAGCGGCCTTTTTTGACGGCATGCCCCGCGTTTCCTCCGCAAAAGCGCTCGTAAAATCCGAAATCATCACCGTCACCCGGAAGAGCCTGATGGAATGTATCCGCCGCGAACCGCAGCTCGCCATGAACCTGCTTACCTATCTGTCGCAGACGATCCGCATGCTTTCCGCACAGGTGAATTCAATGACATTTCTGCAGGCTGACCAGCGCCTCGCGCGGCTTCTGCTCAGCCTGGCGCGCAACGGTACTGTACGCGCCACGCAGGACGACCTTGCGGGCCTTGCGGGTATTTCGCGCGTCACCGTAAACCGCACGCTGGCGGGATTTTCCAAAAGGGGATGGATCCGCGCCCGCTACGGCGCGGTGGAAATCCGGGACGAAGTGGGGCTTCTCGCTTTTATTGGCGGCTAAATCAGTTCTTTGGCTTCATTGTCGGGAAATTTTTCTTTCCACTTTACAAGTTTTACCGTAGTTTTTCATTTGTTGCTTTTGCAGCTTTTTTATTTCTCGAAAAAATCGTATTTTCATATTTCCCATGGAATTTTGGCATCCGTTTAAAGAAGATTGAAAACGATATATTGCAGGCTCCAGGATATGTAACTAGAGCGCAGAGCAACATTTCACGTAGCTGATTCATAGGCAAAATACTAAGTTTGGAAAAATATAAAAGATGGAAATGGCGCAGATATAAGAAAAAGGCCTTAGGAGATTTCTCTGATGTGGTCTTAAAATTATAGTTCAATATGATTTGGATTATAGAGTGGTATAACAGATTTATCTTCTTCCACTCCAAAAATAAAATCCACCAATTTTTGAGAATCTACAGACTTCTGCCCATGTGCAGCTGTCGGAATACCTATGCCATAAAAGAATGTTTTAACTACGTTTCCCTTCAACAACTTGGAACAAAACGCATGTATTCTAAAAATAAGAAATTACGTTCATCAAAATCGTTATGCTTTCTATTAGCAAGAGAAAATCCCTGACAAGGTACTCCACCAGTTATAAGGTGAATTTTTTCTACGCCTCTTTCTTCAAGCAATCTTTTTACATATAGAGGGTCTACTTTTTTTATGTTCCCCAGACACCCTATTGAATTGGGATGATTTAACATCCACGTATTCATTGCAGGTTTTAGATGGTCTACTCCAAACACAGACTGGAAACCAGCCCAAGAGCAACCTACTGCAAAACCACCCGCTCCGCAAAACAGGTCCAACATCGTAAGTTTTCTCTTATCATGTTTGAATCTATCGAGGTTTATATACTCAACATCCTCATGAAGATATGAGCTTTTTTCTACAGGGACAGAATTATCCCATACATTTTCAACGATACTATTCTCACATAGCGCTTCATTATTTTTTGGGGTTTTGTTAACCATAAGAACTCCTTGCCTTGAATATAAAACCGGTAAGCGTTTCGGCCTACCGGTTTCATCATCAGCTTTCTGCCATTAATAAATGGTCATAAACCGGTCGCAAGTCGCAAATTCTCTATTTGCAAATTTCATACTAGTCTAGTACAATTTTGCGCCTGCCGGAATATGGTCATCAACCATCAACAAGTGGAGCTTTTCTTCGCCTTCTTCTTCGTGAACGGCACTAATAAGCATACCGCAAGAGTCAATGCCCATCATCTTTTTCGGCGGCAGGTTTACGATAGCGATACAAGTCTTGCCTACCAGTTCTTCAGGCTCATAATACTCGTGAATACCGCTTAAAATCACACGGTCTTTGCGTTCACCGTCATCTAATGTGAATTTGAGAAGCTTCTTTGACTTTGGTACTGCTTCACAAGCCAAAACCTTTACTGCACGGAAATCGGACTTCGAGAAGGTATCGAAATCGACGGTATCCTCAAACAATGGCTCAATCTTTACCTTAGAGAAATCAATCTTTTCATGCTCAGCTTTTGGTGCTTCCTCAGCCTTATTTTTCACATCATTTTTGCCGTTAACATTATTCAAGGGCTTCATTGTTGGGAACAGCAGAACGTCGCGGATAGACGCACTATCGGTCAGCAGCATGACAAGGCGGTCAATGCCCATGCCCATACCGCCGGTCGGCGGCATACCGTATTCCAGCGCGGTCAGGAAGTCCTCGTCGATCACGTTGGCCTCTTCGTCGCCCGCAGCACGAAGCTTCATCTGGTGCATAAAGCGCTCGCGCTGATCGATCGGGTCGTTCAGCTCGGAATACGCATTTGCAAGCTCGCAGCGCGTGCAAAACAGCTCGAACCGCTCAACCAGCTCGGGGCAGTCCCGCTTGCGCTTGGTAAGCGGGGAAACCTCCACCGGGTAATCGAAAATAAAGGTCGGCTGTACAAGATGCTCCTCTACCTTTTCCTCAAAGACCAGCGCCATGATATTGCCCCACGTATCGGTGCTCTTTGTTTCAAGGTGGAGGCTCTTCGCAATTTCCATTGCCTTTTCGGTGTCGCCCTTGAAGGAGAGAAAGTCGATTCCTGTGTACTCCTTAATCGCGTCGTTCATGCTCAGGCGCTTAAACGGCAGGGAAAGATCAATTTCCTCGCCCTGATACGTAATCTGATCGGTTCCACAGACCTTCATCGCGCACTCGTGAATCATGTTTTCCGTACGCTCCATCATCCCGCGGTAATCCGTATACGCTTCGTATAGCTCGATCGTAGTGAATTCCGGATTATGCTTGACATCCATTCCCTCGTTGCGGAAAATACGCCCGATTTCGTAAACGCGTTCCATCCCACCAACAATCAGCCTCTTTAAGTGAAGCTCCGTCGCGATACGCAGGTACATGTCAATATTCAGCGTATTGTGGTGCGTAATGAACGGTCTTGCGGCGGCACCGCCCGCCAGGGTGTTCAGCACAGGGGTTTCCACTTCAATATAGGATTGCGCGTCGAGGAAAGCACGGATGGTGCGGATAATCTCGCTGCGCTTGATAAAGGTATCCTTAACCTCCGGGTTGACAATCAGGTCAATGTAGCGCTGGCGGTAGCGCAAATCGGTATCCTTCAGGCCGTGGAACTTTTCCGGCATGGGGAGAAGCGATTTCGCCAGCAGCTTGATTTCCTTTGCATGGACGGAAATTTCACCCCTGCGGGTCTTGAACACATAGCCCTTTACGCTGATGATATCGCCGACATCCCAGCAGTTTTTCATTTCGTTATAGCTTTCTTCGCCCACCTGGTCGATTTTCAAATAAACCTGAATCCGGCCGCTGCGATCGTGAATATCCATGAAGCTGGCCTTGCCCATGTCGCGCCAGCTCATCATACGCCCGGCGATGCAGACATCGCTGTTTTCCAGCTCATCGAAAAGCTGGTGGATTTCCTTCGCGGTAATGTCACGGGGGCAGGTTGTGATCGCAAACGGATCCTTGCCCGCCTTTTGCAGCGTACTCAGCTTGTCCCTGCGGATTTGCAGCAGCTCACTAAGGTCCTGTGCGGACTGTGTACCGTTTTCCTCGATGATATTTTCGCTCATTTGTAACTCTCCTATATCAATCTCATTTTCGCTGTCTTTAAGCATCCTGTTCCAGAAAGGAAGCCATATGCGCTTCACACTTTATTGGAAAAAAGGGGCAGGGTGAAAACATCACTCCCGCCCCCAAAAGCTTATTTGGATATGGCAAGAACCTCGTATTCCATCAAGCCGGCAGGTACTTCAATCTGAATCTTGTCGCCGATTTTGTGGTTCAGAAGGGATTTTCCAACAAGGGATTCGTCCGAAATGCTCCCGTTGAGCGGGTCCGCTTCATTGGAACCGACAATTTTATAGTTGGCAACATTGCTCTTGCCGGTTGTGGGATTTGTAACCCGAACCTCCACTTTGGAGCCGATGTGGATATTCTCGTTGCTGAGCTCGTCCTCGTCGATAACTTTTACATTTTTAAGCATGACTTCAATGTCCGCAATGCGGGCCTCGACAATCGCCTGCTCGTTTTTGGCTTCGTCATACTCACTATTTTCAGACAAATCGCCGAAGGAGAGGGCCACTTTAATTTTTTCCGCCACTTCTTTACGCTTAACGCTTTTCAGGTCCTCTAGCTCTTTTTCCAGCTTTTCCAAGCCTTCCCTCGTTAAAACCACCTGTTTTACCATAGTAGAATACCACCTTTTTCAATACAGTAGACTGCATTTTACCCTTTCGATAATAATACTTACATTATAGTGACACCGTACCGTTCTGTCAATAAAATCCCGAACGGGAACCGTGTTTTTCGCCTGCAAACTTTTTCCTTTCCGGCACCTTTTCTCCGCCTCTGGTATTGTATTCAAAAAGAAGAGGGATATGCGAAATGCATATCCCCGGAACCTATCCTTTGCCGATTTTAACCCGCCTTGGCTTTGCTGCTTGCCGGGCTGCTTTCCGTTCCCGGCGCTTTTTCCACGCTTACCCCCTGGCGGATCAGCGCGGAAACCGCCGCCTGCAGCTGCGGATCCTGTTCAGCCCTAAGCTGGTTGCGGACCAGGAGCGCCTCCTGATCGGAAGTAAGCTCCTTTTGAATATCCACGGCGATTCCTTTTCCGTTGAATACTTCCCCGTTCAGCGTCAAATAATTTGCAACGGGAAGAATAACGGCAGAGCCGTCGGAAAGGGGTTTGACTTCATCCTTCGTGCCGAGCCCGGCTGTCTTTTCGCCGACTAAAAGGCCTTTTTTATAATCCTTGATATCGGCCGCGAAAATTTCAGCCGCGCCGAAGGTGTTGCGGTTCACAATCACGCTGATCGGCAGATTCACCGTATTGGGGCCTGAAGTATACTGCACCGTTACTTTCCCGGCTTTGTCTTTGTAACTTACCGTGTTGCCGGCGGGCAACAGGGTATCGAGCATTTCCGCCATCCCGCGGATGCTTCCACCGGAATTGCTCCGCAGATCAATTACAATCCCGGAAGCGCCCTCTTTAATGCGCGCCGCCAGCATATTGTTAAACTGTTCCGCGTTGGAATCCGTAAACGCGGAAATTTTCAGGTAAGCCACGTTGCCGTTAATCATGGAAGAAATAAGCGTCTGCTCGGCGTATTCGGCGCGGGTGACGGTAATGCTGAGCAACTCGGTCTTTGTCTCCGCTTTCTGCCCCTCGCTTTCCTGCGGCCGCAGGATCCCAAGCTTCACCTTAGAACCGACAACCCCGTCGAGCTTATTGAGCGCATCGCCGTAGGTCAGGCGGATGACCTCTTTGTCGTCCACGCTGACGACGGTATCGCCCTTCTTAATCCCACTTTTTTCCGCAGGGGAACCGGGGGTTACTTCAATAACCTCCATATTGCCGTCCTTGTCCTGTACGGTTTTAATACCGACACCAACGCTTTTTTCACTACTGCTGTTCAGGTATGCCTTATACTTTTCCGCCGAAAGGTACTTCGCCTGCGCGTTTCCCAGCCCAGCGACATACCCGGCGCAGATTCCGTCGTTCAGTTCCTTTTCATTCACCGAACCGATGTAAACCTGCCTTGTTTTCTGGTCGATTTCGCTCAGCTTTGTATACATCGCCTGGCGCTCGTTAATATCCGCTACCTTGGAGTTAAAGCTTTTCATAGCGTAAACATAGGTAAGGGACACCGTGATGGAAGCCGTTACGGCAACAAGGGCGACTGCCGCGCCCCAGGACAGCTTTCTGCTCATATCGTTTCAATCTTCCTTATTTTCAACGTCATTTTGTGAACCAGTTCAGCGGATTTTTCGCCACGCCGTTTACACGGATTTCAAAGTGGCAGTGCGCGCCCTGCGAATCGCCTGTATTTCCAACGTACGCAATAACCTGCCCCTTTGTAACAATCTGTCCGGTGCTAACCGCCACGCTGCTGCAATGGCCGTACAGCGTTGAATAGCCGCCGCCGTGGTCAATTGCGACAACGTTGCCGTATCCGCCGTAGCCTGTACCGTAGTTGCCCCATCCGGCCATCATTACCCTGCCGGAATCCGCCGCAACTATCGGCCGTCCGTAAACCCCCGGACCGGATATATCGATTCCCTTATGGAATGAACCCCAACGCGGACCGTATCCGCTGGTTACGGTGTTTACGCCCGGAACCGGCCAGCAAAAGTTCCCCGTGCTAGTGTAGCCGCCGCTTCCGCTCGTTCCGCCGCCTCCGCCGTTGTTCTGCTTCTGGCGTTCGTAGTACTCCTTATACCACTGGTCAATCGCAGCATCCGCTTTCCTGCGCTTTTCGGCAAGCTCCGCGCTTTGCTGCTGCGCGGAAGATTCATCTGCAGAAATTTCGGCAATCACCTGCTTGGTCTCCTGCTGAAGCGAAGTGAGTTCGCTCTGCTTCTGGTCAAGCGTAACCTTTGCGCTTGCAACCTTTTTGCGGTTTTCCTCAATCTGTGCCTTCTGCGCCTGAATGCTCTGCATGTCCGATTTCAGCGTATCGATAAGATTTGTGTCATGCATGGTAATCGCCTTGATCGCTTCGGTCTTATCCGCTAAATCGACAACATTCTTCGCGCTGAGGATGATCTCCAGATTCGAAGCTTCGCCGGTCAAATACAGAGCACGGAGCCTTTGCTTTAACAGCTCATAGTTTTTATTGATCTCCTGCTGCTTTCCGGAAATCTGGTTCTGCTTCGAGGTGATATCCGAGTCGAGCGCGGAAATCTGCTGGTTTAAAACGTCGATCTGGCTCTGAACGGTTGCAACCTGTGTGTCCAGCGCCTGTTTATAGGCAACCTTATTCGCCTTGTCCGCCCGCAAGGATTTTAATTTCGCGGCAACCTCAGCCTGCTTTTTCTTCAGCGTAGCCTGCTCCTTCTGCAACTGGCTCAGGCTTTTCGCCGCCGAGGCGGGCACCATGACCTGAGGAGAAAGCAGAACCGTAATTGCTAAAACAAGGGCTACCGCACATTTTGCGAATGTTTTACCAGCCAACGATTTCTCCTCCTTCCTTTTTCAAGTATTTACTAATGGATATTACGCCTCCAACCGCGCCGAACAGAGTCCCTGCAAGCATAAAGGCCAACAAAATCTTCCCGGCCATGGGGCTGATGTCGACCGGCGAGAACAGCGTAATGGACGTAATCGAACCAACCATTTTATCGTAAATCAGAAAAAGAAGGAAACTGGAAAGCGCACCGGACAACATTCCGATGATAATACCCTCCACAATAAACGGAACGCGTATGAACCCGTTCGTCGCGCCGACGGATTTCATAATGCTGATCTCCACACGGCGGGAAAACATGGTAACACGGATAGTATTCGAAATAATAAACAGCGAAACCAGGCTGAGCAGAAGGATAATCCAAAATCCGGCCATGGTAACTACCTTGTCCAGCCTAGTCAGCTTGGCCGCCACATCGGAATAGTCGTTAATGGTTGCAACGCCCGGTATTTTCTTAATCTGCGCCGCCGTATCCTTATACTTGGACAAATCCTTAAAAGAAACCTTAAACGCATCCGGAAGCGGATTATCTTTTCCGGTCATGCCCTGCAGCATGGTACCGTTCTTGTCACCCAGAATTTTCATATACTGCTGAATTGCTTCGTCCTTCGGAACAAATTCGCAGGTCTTAATATTATCGAGCTTTTTGATTTCCTCCCCGACCTTTATTGCGGAGAGTGTGGGAAGATCCTGCGTCATATAGATACGAACCGAATTATTTCCCTCAATTGTTTTCATCGCGGAGTTAATATTATAAGAAAAAACAACAGCCGCACCGGTCAGCAGTAAGCACGATACCAAAACGCCGACAGAGGCGATACTCATTGTGCGGTTGCTCCAGATATTTTTGACGCCTTCCTTGAACAGGTATCCAAGACTTCTAATCTTCATGGCGCTCCTCCTCCTTCTGCGAGGCGGTGTCCGCCACAATGGTTCCGTCGTGGATTTCTACGACCCGCTTATGAAAATGCTTTACTAGTGTATGTTCGTGCGTTACCATCAGGATGGTGGTGCCGCGGCGGTTGATTTCATTGAGAAGATCCACGATTTCAAACGAAAGCGCCGGATCAATGTTGCCGGTGGGCTCGTCCGCAATAATCAGCTTCGGGTTGTTGACCAAAGCCCTTGCCAGCCCCACGCGCTGCTGCTCGCCGCCGGACAGCTCCGCCGGGTGGCATTTCGCCTTGTTCTGAAGATTCACAAGCCCCAGAATGTACGGAACGCGCTTGCGGATTTCCTTGTTGGAAGCGCCAACGATATGCATCGCAAACGCCACATTTTCAAAAACCGTCATCGTATCAATCAGGCGGAAATCCTGGAATACAATACCCATCGTGCGGCGGATAAAAGGGACTTCCCTTTTTTTCAAGGTGGAAAGCTCCCTCCCGTTAACGATAATTTCCCCGCTGTTCGGCCTTTCCTCGCACATAATCAGTTTCAGGAACGTGCTCTTCCCCGCTCCGGAGGAACCCACAATAAAAACAAACTCGCCCTTGTCCACTTTCAAGCTGACATCCTTGAGCGCCCGGGTGCCGTTTGAATAAATCTTACTGACATTTTGAAATTCTATCAACGCAATCGCTCCATTAAAAATCGAATTCTTCCGGCTCGATCCTATACACCGGATAGCCCTTCTCCCCTTGCCCCTCCCGCAGTCGGATCGATTACTTTTCGCGGGACGGCAATTATCATTTCTTCTTGTTTTTTCCCTGTTTTTCCCTGTCTGTTTGGAGTATTAACCCCTGTTTCTTCACACATAAATACCAACAGGATGAATACGAATCAAAACCCATTGGTATGTTTACATAATACCAATGGGTTTCTTATTTATTATTCCGTTTAAGAAATAATTTGTAATAAATCTGTAATTCTTTTAACTTTTCTTCATTTCTCTGTTAGAATTTAACAGGGTTGGAAGAAAGATACTTTTTAACCATCAGGGCAACCTTAAATACGATGGCGTCTTCAAATTCACGAAGATCCAAACCGGTGATCTTTTTGATTTTCTCCAAACGGTAAACCAGCGTGTTGCGGTGAACAAAAAGCTTACGCGACGTTTCCGAAACATTCAGGTTGTTTTCAAAGAAACGTTGAATGGTGAACAGAGTCTCGTGATCCAGCGACTCAATAGAACCGCGCTTAAACACTTCCTTCAGGAACATATCGCACAGCGTGGTCGGAAGCTGATAGATCAGGCGGGCAATGCCCAGGTTGTCGTAGCTGACAATCGACCTCTCGGTGTCGAACACCTTACCGACTTCCAAAGCAACCTGTGCTTCCTTAAAGGAACGCGCCAGATCTTTAATGCCGGTAACAATCGTGCCTATGCCGACAACGCAGTGGGTGTAAAACTCGCTCGAAAGCGTATCGACGATGGAGCTTGCAAGCTTTTCCAAATCCTTCTGCTCAATGCCAGCACGGATTTCCTTTACCAGCGCAATATCGTTTTCATTTATATTAATGATAAAATCCTTGTTTTTGTCCGGGAAAAGGTTCTGAACCACGTCATAAGCGGACACATCGGACCTGCTGGTTATTTTGATCAACATACAAACGCGGTTCACATCCGAGTTAAACCGGAGCTCGCGCGCCTTCAAATAAATATCGCCGGGCAGAATGTTATCGAGAATGACATTTTTGATAAAATTGCTGCGGTCGTACTTTTCGTCATAGTACTGCTTAATACTGCTCAACGAAACAGCGAGCAAGGAGGCGTAACGTCCGGCCTCCGGGTCGCTACCAGAAACAAAAACGGCATATTCCGGGCGCGGGCGGCTGCCAAATGACTTATACGTGTAACCATTAACAACAAAAGTTCCGGGCGTAGCCAGAACTTCCGGAGTAATGCTGTCGTTAACCTCGCCGATCCTGCCCAGCTCGCTGCAGGCGATAATGACCGAGGTTTCATCAATCACCCCGATTGTGCGGTCAATGGCATCGCGCATCTGATGAATGACTCCCTGAAATAATCGATTGGACATAGCTCTCCCTCTCTTTATCGAACTTATCTAAATAACGATTCCTACCTACATACATTTTACATAAATTAATTGTACTTTTCAACTAATATTCAACAGAAAATAAAGAATCAGCAAAGAGAACGGTAATTTTTAATCATTATTTCACAAATCCTTGCTAATTTAATTATAAAATAGAATATTATAATGAAATACGAACTTTTCCAAAATTTATCATGCCCGAAAAACCTTAGTTTTCCGGGATTCGGTATCAAAAAGGCAGCGAAAACGGCAAAGCGTGAAAAATCCGACAGTTTAACCAAACCGCCGACCCGGAGCCGGAGGGCTTCCTGCGCGGCGCCGCAAAAGCTGCGGATCCCCGCACAGGCGGGCATTTGCGGATATATAACAAAAAAGGCCATGCCAAACGGCACAGCCTTTTCTTTTCTCACTTAATTGAGGATAGTCTGTTCTGTTTCCTTATCAAACAAATGCATTTTCTTTAAATTAAATGCAATTTTAATGTTGTCCCCTGTTTTCGCTGTAGAAGTCGGTTCTACGCGCGCCGTAATGCTATTGCCTTCGCAATTAAGGTACAGATAGGTTTCCGCGCCCATCAGCTCAGTCACCTCGACATCCGCGTCGACAATGCCATCTGTGGATTTCGCAAGGAAATCGGGTTCATCATGAACGTCCTCCGGACGGATGCCAAACACCACCGCCTTGCCGACATAGCCATTCAATACGCCGTCCTTGTCTTTTTCCTGCGGAATGGCAATGCTGTATTTGCCGAATTTAAGAAAGAACCGGTCGTCTTTGGATTCAATCGTCGCGTCAATAAAGTTCATCTGCGGCGAACCCATGAAGCCCGCGACAAATTCGTTTACCGGGAAATCATAAAGGTTTTGCGGCGTATCTACCTGCTGAACAACGCCATCCTTCATAACCACAATGCGGTCGCCCATGGTCATGGCCTCTGTCTGGTCATGCGTTACATAAATGAAGGTTGTTCCAAGCTTTTTGTGCAACTTGGAAATTTCGGTCCTCATCTGTGCCCTCAGCTTCGCATCCAAGTTGGAAAGCGGTTCGTCCAGAAGGAAAACCTTCGGGTTGCGGACAATGGCGCGTCCCAACGCAACACGCTGGCGCTGGCCACCGGACAAAGCCTTCGGTTTTCTGTCGAGCAGATGGGATATATCCAAAATCTTTGCGGCCTCTTCCACGCGTCTCTTGATTTCATCCTTTGGAACCTTGCGGAGCTTCAGGCCGAATGCCATATTATCAAATACCGTCATATGCGGGTAAAGAGCATAGTTCTGGAACACCATGGCGATATCGCGGTCTTTCGGGGCTATGTCATTCGCAAGGGTATCGCCAATGTAAAGTTCGCCTTTGCTGATTTCTTCCAAGCCGGCAATCATGCGGAGCGTTGTGGATTTTCCACAGCCGGAAGGGCCGACCAGAATTATAAATTCTTTATCGTCAATTTCCAAATTAAAATCCTTGACCGCGGTCACTCCGCCGTCATATACTTTATAAACATTTTTCAAGGTTACGTTTGCCATAATCATCCTCCAAGTCTTACTCTGTTCCTGACACACAAAGCTGCTACCGGGCCCGGTAATAATCTTTGCTTAATTTCCACGCGTTAATGATAACAGAACCGCTTGGGGAAATACAGACCTTTTTTACCCAAACTTTTTTCTCCTTGTTTATATAAATCTGATAAATTACAAATTTCCGAATTGAAATTTATACAAGATTATGAATTTGTAAAAAAGAAAACGTTTTTTTCGTACATATTTCGTGATTTTTACTGTGTTTCAGCTTTATATAAAGAGTCCGCGCACCGAATGAATCACGCTAAATTTTCGCTTTGCTCCAAACTTTTTGCTTAAAGTTTATTGAAAATTTATAGGTGACAAAAAACAAGGGGTAAAATTTATACAAGTTTATGAATCTATAAAAAAACGGAATTGGCCTCTTCCACGCTCATTTCGCGTGCTTCGCCGGGCTTAAGCGTGTTGTCCAGGACAAGCGCCCCGATTTTCACGCGCTTTAATTTCAACACCTCATTATTCCTCGCCAGAAACATCCGCTTCACCTGATGAAATTTCCCTTCGTGGATTCTCACCCTGACCAGCGGATGCTCCCCCTCCTCCAAAACTTCCAGCTTTGCGGGCAGGCATACCCTGTCCTTCAACACCACGCCGTTTTCAAACGCCGCAACGTCGTCCGCAGTAACCGGGCGGGCAAGAACCGCCTCGTAATGCTTGTACACATTGCTTTTAGGCATAAGCATCCGGTGCGCGTAAGCGCCGTCGTCCGTAATAATGAGCAGCCCTTCCGTATCGCGGTCAAGCCGGCCCGCCGGAAAAAGCCCCCTCCTTTTCAGCACCGGCGGCAGAAGATCCACCACCGTTTGCGCACGCGCGTCCCGCGCTGCGGAAAGCACCCCGGAGGGCTTGTTCATCATCAAATAGACAAATTCCTTAATGGATAAGGGCTCCCCGTTTATGGTCACTTCGTCTAACAGCGTGTCCACCTTAAAATCCGCTTTTTTTACAACCTTTCCGTTTACTGCGATCTCGCCGCGCCGTATCATCGCGCCCGCGTCCTTGCGGCTGTCCGTCACATGCAAGGCAAGAATTTTATCCAGCCGTTCCCTGCTCACTTACTCACTTCCTGTTTTGCCGTATTCCTTTTATAAGCTTCCCGATTTTTCGAAAAATGGCGGTCCATCCCGCGACAGGCCGCCAGCGACCCTTTTTATGTTCCTATTGTACGCGATCCGGGGGAAACGGTCAACTTGGAATTCGGTTCAGTCCGTTGGCCATGCGTTTGCCGGAATCGCGGAAGATACCGTCGGCGTAGCGGAAGACGGCAGATTTTCGCGAGGGGAAACTGTTTTCCGCATGCCGTAATCGGCACTTTCCTGCACGCCGTTAAAGCCGGTCATGAAGCCGTCCAGCTCTACTGTGCTCAAATCCCCGCCGATAACGATATTGTTGTACACCAGCATGGTAGCGCGCACATTGGGAACCTGCGGAAAATTTGTCACCGCGTATACCCACTGCCTGCAGGTTTTTCCCGCGTAAGGCAGAAGATCCAACCCCTGTTCCTTCTGTATTTTGTTGTATTGGGTGTACACATTATTAAATTTTTCGGGGATTGTCACGTCCTTCATCTCAATCGGCTCCGCGTTTACATTCCATCCAAACTGTTTTAGAAAAGAAATGCGATCCTCATTCGTTGCCGCTTTCAGGGAATATTGTTTCCCCCCCACCGTCGCTACGGGTTTCGAATCATGCATCTTGGAGATTACCATGACGCCGGTTATGACAATTAAAACCACCGCAAGACCGATTAAAAGCTTTTTTCTGCCTGCTTTGACTGATAATACAAACATTTTAACGCCCCCCTTGTAATGATAAATATGCGTGAAAGGGGACAAAAATGCAAAAAAGCAGCCTCCGTTTCCGAAGGCTGCTTCGTTTCTTTATTCTTCTTCCGCCGAAGCCTTCGCCTCTTCAATTACCTTTTGGGCAACCTGCTGCGGCGCTTCTTCATAGCGGCAGAAATCAAAGGTAAAAGAACCTCTGCCCTGCGTTACCTGGCGGACATAGGTACAGAAATCATGCATTTCCGCCATCGGCACTTCGGCTTCCACAATCTGCTTCTTGCCGTCCTCCGTCGGGTTCATCCCCAGTACGCGGCCGCGGCGCTTGTTCACTTCGCCGAGGATATCGCCCATGTTCGCGTCCGGCACGGTGCACCTTAAGGTGCCGATCGGCTCAAGCAGCACGGGGTTCGCAATCGGCATGCCCGCCTTATAGGCAAGGTTTGCCGCCATTTTAAACGACATTTCCGACGAATCCACCGGATGGTAGGAACCGTCGTACAGCGTGGCGCGCAGTCCTACGACGGGGTAACCCGCCAGCGGGCCTTTCATAATGCTCTCGCGCAGGCCCTTTTCAACCGCCGGGAAAAAATTCTTCGGTACTGCGCCGCCGACAATGCGCTCGGCAAATTCCAGCCCTTCGCTGTCGCAGGGCTCAAACTCCACCCAGATATCGCCGAACTGGCCGTGGCCGCCGGTTTGCTTCTTGTAGCGCCCCTGTACCTGCACCTTTTTGCGGATTGTCTCGCGGTAGGGCACACGCGGTTTTTGCAGCGTGACGTCCACCCCGAATTTCCCCTTTAATTTCGAAACGATGATATCCAGATGCTGCTCTCCCAAACCGGAAATCACCATCTGGTGCGTTTCGGTATTGGTTGTAAAGCGGATGGTGGGATCTTCATCCACCAGGCGCAGGATTCCCTGCGCAACCTTATCTTCTTCTCCCTTATTCTTGGGCATTACCGCCATCGAAAGGGTCGGGTTCGGGTAATCAATGCCGTCCAGCGTCACCTTCCGGGCCGGCGCGCAGAGCGTGTCACCCGTACTGGTTCCCTGCAATTTCAGCACCGCTCCGATGTCGCCCGCAACGATCGCCGAGGTATCCTCCTGCTTTTTGCCGTGCAGAATAACCGTCTTGCCGACGCGCTCCATATTTCCGGTACGCATGTTGAGCAATTGCGTGTCGGTTGAAACCTTGCCGGAAATCACCTTCAAATAGGACATCTTGCCGATAAACGGATCCGCAACCGTCTTAAAAACAATGGCGGCTGTCGCGCCGTTTTCGTTCACAGAAAGCTCAACCGGGTTGCCGTCGGTGTCGGCGGCAATCTCCGCGCTCTTTTCCTCGGCGGACGGCGCCAGCCAGACAAGGCCGTCCAGGAACTGCTCCATACCGCGCATCAGCAGGGCGTCGCCGCAGAATACCGGGCAGATCGCCCCGGATTTCACGCCCTTGCTAACGCCGACAATCACTTCCTCCGGCGTAAACTGCTCGCCCGAGAAGTATTTTTCAAACATCTCGTCGCTTGTTTCAGCGACCGCCTCGTAAATCGCGGTGCGCAAACCCTCAAGCCGGTTTCCCATATCCGGCATTTTTACCTCCACAGGCTTGCCATTCTGGTAATCGTATGCTTTATACTCCAGCATATTAATGTATATGTTCGCTTTGCCATCCTCAATGTACGGAACAACCACCGGGCAGACGGAAGGGCCGAAGCTTGCTTTCAGGTCTTCGAACACCCTGTAAAAACGCGCGCTTTCATCGCAAAGGCCGTTCACAAAGAAAATTTTCGGCAGGCCGCGCTTATTTGCCGCCTCTACTGCCTTTTCGGTGCCCACGGCAACCCCGTTCTTGCCGGAAACCGCAATCAGCACGGAATCCGCCGCGCGAACAGCTTCGCAAAGGCCGCCTTCAAAATCGAAAAGGCCCGGAGCATCAATCAGGTTAATTTTATGATTCTTCCATTCCAAAGGAGCCACCGCGGTTGACACAGTAATTTTTCGCTTTATCTCTTCCGGATCGAAGTCACAAACGGTGCTTCCTTCCCCAACCTTCCCAAAACGATCGGTTGCGCCGGAAAGGTACAGCATCGCTTCTGCAATGCTGGTTTTCCCCGCTCCGCTATGCCCCGCAATTGCAACATTTAGAATATTTTTTGCTTGATACTGTTTCATTATCGATACTCCTTTCAGGAATTGATTGTAACAACCACACAATTGCTCAACCAAATTTACGATAATTATAGCGTATATTTACAATGAATACAATGGCTTAATTATAAAAATTCCAATTTATTTCTATTCAATAAAAATTCTTTTCTTTAACCGGCAAAATGGAAGGGGAAAGCGGGGGGCTTCCCCCGGATACTGTCGAAAACACAGAATAAACGCAAAAAGGTCCGCCCCGATTGGGCGGACCTTCTTGCATGGAAACGAACTATCTTTAAGCTTTTCCCGCGCAGCCGAGGACTGCAGTAATCTTATGCGCAACCATATCTTTAATGGCTGTGCGCGCGGGGGCGAGATACTGCCTTGGGTCAAAATGGCTCGGATTTTCCGCCATATACTTGCGGATGCTGGCCGTCATGGCGAGACGTAGATCGGAGTCCACATTGATTTTGCAGACC